>NZ_JABWDK010000070.1:0-1190 GCF_013361255.1 Faecalibacillus sp. H12
TTGCATGTTTAACAGTACCTTGGACAACTCCACCAATCGTATTTGGTTTCTTAGCTACAGGTGCAAACGTTATGGGTGCAGTAACTCAAGCAATCTTAATTGTTGTTTCAACAGTTATCTATGTACCATTCTTAATTGCATACGAAAAATACCAAAACAAACAAGCTGCAGAAGCTTAATAATGAAAGACAAGGATACGTCGTATCCTTGTCTTTCATTGTATATAAAGGTACAATGGATTTAGAGGTGAGAATATGAGTCTATTATCAACAATTGAATACCAAAATGGTTTTAGTGATTTAGAAAAGAAAATAGCAGATTATTTAATTGAACATAAAGAAGATGTGATTCATATGAATCTTAAAGAGTTAGCAGAAGCAACTTATACTTCAACAGCAACAATTAGTCGTTTTTGTAAGAAATTGGGAGAAAAGAATTTTAATGACTTTCGTGTTCATTTTGCCGAAATAACTCAATCTCAAACATTCTCTACAATAAATTTTAATAAGCCATTTCTTCAAGATAGTTCGAAAAATGAAATTTGTCATAATGTTGGAGAAATCTATAAACAAACCATTGAAGGAACTAATCAAGTTCTTGATATGAATGAATTAGAAAAAGCAGTGGATTATATTGATAAAGCAAACATCATTGATTTGTTTGCGGTAGGAGATTCTTTTTTATCAGCATTGATGTTTGAACATAAAATGACTTATGTCAATAAGCTTGTTAACTTGAAAATTATTCCTACAGAGCAAACTCAACAGGCTTTGTATACGACTAAAAATTCAGTAGCGTTAATTATTTCCTATTCAGGACAAACAAATGAAATTAAACCTATTGTTGAACGTATTAAAATAAATGGGGGAACCATTATTGCAATCACTTCTTTAAATGATAGTTATTTGAGAATAAAAGCAGATATTTGTTTAACAATGTGTTCAAAAGAAAATATTATTAATAAAATTGGAACATTTTCTTCTAAAATAAGTAGTGATTATATTATAGATTTAATCTATTCCTTACTCTTTAAAAAGAATTATCAAGAATTACTTATTAAAAAAGTATCTATGAATTTAGATTGGGATGAAAGAAGAAATGAATCAACACATGAAAAAGGAAAAGGAGAATAGTGATGGGACATATTTTATGGGTAGAACCTGTATTTAAAGAAATGATTTGGGGAGGAA
>NZ_JABWDK010000071.1:0-1014 GCF_013361255.1 Faecalibacillus sp. H12
ATTAAAAATGGCAAAAATTTTTTATGAATCAGATTGTGACTTATCATTATTAGATGGGAAAACAGTAGCCATCATTGGATACGGATCACAAGGACATGCACATGCATTAAACTTAAAAGAATCAGGAGTAAAAGTCATCGTAGGATTATACGAAGGATCAAAATCATGGAAAAGAGCTGAAGAACAAGGATTTGAAGTTTGTACATCAGCAGAAGCTGCAAAAAAAGCAGATATCATCATGATCTTAATCAACGATGAATTACAAGCAAAATTATATAAAGAATCAATTGAACCAAATCTAGAAGAAGGAAACATGCTCATGTTTGCTCATGGATTCAATATTCATTTCAATCAAATCGTACCACCAAAAAATGTTGATGTAACAATGATTGCACCAAAAGCACCAGGACATACAGTAAGAAGTGAATATCAAGCAGGGAAAGGAACACCATGTCTAGTAGCCGTAGAACAAGACTACACAGGAAAAGCACAAGACATCGCATTAGCATACTCACTAGCAATTGGAGGAGCAAGAGCAGGTGTATTAGAAACAACATTCAGAACAGAAACAGAAACAGACTTATTTGGAGAACAAGCAGTCTTATGTGGTGGAGTATGTGCTTTAATGCAAGCAGGATTTGAAACATTAGTAGAAGCAGGATATGATCCAAGAAATGCATACTTTGAATGTATCCATGAAATGAAATTAATTGTAGACTTAATCTATCAATCAGGATTTGAAGGAATGAGATATTCAATTTCAAATACAGCAGAATATGGAGATTATATTACAGGACCAAAGATCATCACAGAAGATACAAAGAAAGCAATGAAACAAATCTTAAAAGATATCCAAGATGGAACATTCGCAAAAGACTTCTTATTAGACATGTCAGCAGCTGGAGGACAAGCACATTTCAAAGCAATGAGAAAATTAGCTGCAGAACATGAATCAGAAAAAGTCGGAAAAGAAATCAGAAAATTATATTCTTGGTCTGATGAAGATAAATTAAT
>NZ_JABWDK010000072.1:0-937 GCF_013361255.1 Faecalibacillus sp. H12
AAATATGAGCGAAATTAAAAACAGTTTTTTAGACCTAGTAGGGAATACACCACTAGTAAGAGTAAACAACTTAATCAAGAAAGATGAATTGAAAGCAGATGTACTCGCAAAACTAGAATACTTCAATCCCGCAGGATCAGTCAAAGACAGAATTGCAAAAGAAATGATCCTAGATGCACTAGAAAAAGGATTGATCAATGAAAATACAACATTGATTGAACCAACAAGTGGAAATACAGGAATTGGACTATCAGCCGTAGCAACAGCATTGAATCTCAAGATCATTATTACAATGCCAGAAACAATGTCGGTAGAAAGAAGAAATCTTATGAAGGCATATGGAGCAGAATTAGTCTTAACACCAGGAAGCGAAGGAATGAAGGGAGCAATCGCCAAAGCAAAAGAATTGGTATCACAAATCGAAAATAGCTTCATTCCAGGACAGTTTGAAAATCCAGCGAATCCAACAGCACACTATAAAACAACAGGACCAGAAATCTATGAACAAACAGAAGGAAAAGTAGATATCTTTGTAGCCGGAGTAGGAACAGGAGGAACAATTTCAGGGATAGGGAAATACTTGAAAGAAAAGAATCCAGAAGTAAAAGTAGTGGCAGTAGAACCAGCAAGCTCACCGGTATTATCAACAGGAAAAGGTGGAGCACATAAGATCCAAGGAATCGGGGCAGGATTTGTACCAGAAACATTGGATACAAAGATTTATGATGAAATCATTACAGTAGAAAATGAAGATGCATTTGCGACAGGGAAAGAAATGGCAAAGACAGAAGGAATCTTAGTAGGGATATCATCAGGAGCAGCATTATATGCAGCCAAAGAACTGGCCAAGAGAGAAGAAAATGCAGGGAAGACAATTGTCGTCTTATTACCAGATGGTGGAGATCGTTATTTATCAACACCTTTAATTCAAGATTAG
>NZ_JABWDK010000073.1:0-936 GCF_013361255.1 Faecalibacillus sp. H12
TTATAATGTACAAATCATTACTGTCATTGTTCCATCAAAATCAACTTCTTTTTGATCTGAACAAACTACAAAATGATCTCCTTTTTTCACTTCTTTTCCTTCTACTGTTCCTTGTCCTTCAATGATTGATACAAGTTGGAATGGTTTATCATTCTTTACTTTATTATAGCCTGTCATATCATATTTATTTAATGTTAAATAGTTAGATGATACAAGCTCTTTTCTTGTTCCATTTTCTATTGTCTCTTCTACTTGTTTAGCTAGATCATATGGTTTATAAGGTACTGTTGTCACATCGATGGATTGTTTTACATGAAGTTGTCTTTCATTTCCATCTTTATCTTTTCGATGATAATCATAAACACGGTATGTGATATCTGATGATTGTTGTGCTTCATAGATCAATGACCCTTTACAGATAGCATGGATCGTTCCACTTGGAATATAGAAGAAATCTCCTTTTTTGATATCAAACTTATTTAATAATTGATCATAATCATCATTTTCAATAGCTTTTACAAGTTCTTCTTTGGTTTTAGCATGATGTCCCATGACCATCTTTGTATCTTCTTTACAGTCTAAGACATACCAGCATTCTGTCTTTCCTAATGAATTTTCATGAAGACCAGCATATTCATCATTTGGATGAACTTGTACAGATAAATCATTACAAGCATCAATGATTTTTACAAGCAATGGAAATTGTTTATCTTTGATATTTCCAAAAAGTTCACGATGTTCATCAAAGACTTTTGATAAAGTTTGACCTTTAAATTCTCCTTCTTTGATTTTATTATCACCATTAGGATGAGCTGAAGGTGCCCAACATTCTCCAGTTTGATCACTTGGTATAGCATAGCCATACTTTTCTTTAAGTTGGTTTCCTCCCCAAATCATTTCTTTAAATACAGGTTCTACCCATAAAATATGTCCCAT
>NZ_JABWDK010000074.1:0-908 GCF_013361255.1 Faecalibacillus sp. H12
GCTAAGAAACCAAATACGATTGGTGGAGTTGTCCAAGGTACTGTTAAACATGCAACTGGACAGAATCCGATAACTGTTAATACATAACCAATAATGATTGTTACTAATGGAGCAACTACAAATGGAATACCTAAGATTGGGTTTAATACCATTGGAATACCGAATGTAACTGTTTCATTGATGTTGAATAAACCTGGAACTAATGATAATGTAGCGATTGCTTTGTTATCTTCACGTTTACCAAAGATCATGATTGCGATTACTAAACCGATAGTAACACCTGAACCACCGAATTCACCCCACATTTGTAATGCATACATGTTGATGATGTTTGTTGGTTTTTCACCTTTGTTGAATTTTTCAACGTTTTCAAGTGCTAATGGTGTAAATAATGCTTCTTTTACTGCAGATAACATGTTGTTACCATGGATACCTACTAACCAGAATAACATGATTACTAAATAGATAATCATAACACCTGGAATTGTAGCACCTACAGCTCCTAAAGGACCTTGGATACCATTTTTGATAACGTCATTTAAGTATAAACCAGTTAAGTTATAACATGCTGATCCAATACAAGCAGTGATGATTAAAGTAATAGTAGCTGGTACTAAAACTTCGAATGCACGAGCAACTCCTGGTGGAACTTGTTCTGGCATTTTAATTTTTAATGCATCTTGTTTTTCGAAGAAGCAGAATAATTCAACAGATAATACACCAATAATCATACCAGTGAATAAACCAGTAGCTCCTAATTCATTACCAGCGATACCAGTGAAAGCTTCTTTAGCTCCTTCTACCATGTGTGAAGTGTTTGTAACTGATAACCATGCAGCTAAACCTACTAAACCTGGAATGTAACCAGCTTTTTCAGCTCCCATGTTCCAAACACCGATTTCTTGGGC
>NZ_JABWDK010000075.1:0-880 GCF_013361255.1 Faecalibacillus sp. H12
CCGTTGACGGGACAGTGTCAGTCGGGCAGTTTGACTGGGGCGGTCGCCTCCCAAAGAGTAACGGAGGCGCCCAAAGATACCCTCAGCTTGGATGGAAACCAAGCGCAGAGTGCAAAGGCAAAAGGGTGTTTGACTGCGAGACCCACAAGTCGAGCAGGGACGAAAGTCGGGCTTAGTGATCCGGCGGTGCTGAATGGAAAGGCCGTCGCTCAACGGATAAAAGCTACCCTGGGGATAACAGGCTGATCTCCCCCAAGAGTTCACATCGACGGGGAGGTTTGGCACCTCGATGTCGGCTCATCGCATCCTGGAGCTGAAGTCGGTTCCAAGGGTTGGGCTGTTCGCCCATTAAAGCGGTACGCGAGCTGGGTTCAGAACGTCGTGAGACAGTTCGGTCCCTATCTGTCGTGGGCGCAGGAAATTTGAGAAGAGCTGTCCTCAGTACGAGAGGACCGGGATGGACGCATCAATGGTGGACCAGTTGTCACGCCAGTGGCATAGCTGGGTAGCTAAATGCGGAAGGGATAAACGCTGAAGGCATCTAAGTGTGAAACCCACTTCAAGATGAGATTTCCCATTGCGCAAGCAAGTAAGACCCCTTAAAGACGATAAGGTAGATAGGTCAGGAGTGTAAGCATGGTGACATGTTAAGCGGACTGATACTAATAGGTCGAGGGCTTGACCGAAAAGGCAAGCGAGCTTGAAAGAAGAAAAACTACTGTCTGGTTTTGAGTGTCCTGAAGACACTTGACAAGAAGAATCTGGTAATGATAGCATGATGGACACACCTGTACCCATTCCGAACACAGAAGTTAAGCATCATCGCGGCGAAGATAGTACATTGTGCGAAAATAGCTCGTTGCCAGTTCCTTCTTTTTTT
>NZ_JABWDK010000076.1:0-847 GCF_013361255.1 Faecalibacillus sp. H12
AAAGTAAGAAAAGCAATTATACCAGCAGCAGGATTAGGAACAAGATTTCTACCAGCAACAAAAGCAATTGCTAAGGAAATGCTACCAATTGTAGATATTCCAACAATCCAATATATCATTCAAGAAGCAGTAGATAGTGGAATAGAAGAAATCCTGATTATTACAAACAGTAATAAGCATGCAATGGAAAATCATTTTGATAAAAACTATGAACTAGAAGAAAGACTAAAAGAATCAGGAAAACTAGAACAAGTAAAAATAATCCAAGATATAGCAGATATGGCCAATATCTACTATATCAGACAAAAGGAACCAAAAGGATTAGGACATGCAGTCCTATGTGCTAAATCATTCATTGGAGATGAACCATTTGCAGTCTTATTAGGAGATGATGTGGTTGTCAATAAAGAAGGGAAACCAGCTTTAAAACAATTAATAGAACAATATGAAAAGACATCAGCATCCGTAATAGGAGTACAAACAGTCGATAAAAAAGATGTCAGCAAATATGGAATCGTAGAACCATTAAAATCACATCCAGCAAAAGGAAGACTGGTAAAACTAACAGATATGGTAGAAAAACCAGAAGTAGAGAAAGCACCAAGTCAACTAGCAGTCTTAGGAAGATATGTATTGACACCTGAAATCTTTGAATTGTTAGAAACACAAGGAAAGGGAGCAGGAGGAGAAATCCAACTGACTGATGCAATCAAAAGATTGTTAGATAGACAAGCAGTGTATGCGTATGATTTTGAAGGAAAGAGATATGATGTAGGGGATAAATTTGGATTTATCAAAGCAACAATAGATTTTGCATTAGATAGAGAAGATTTACATGATCAAGTAA
>NZ_JABWDK010000077.1:0-696 GCF_013361255.1 Faecalibacillus sp. H12
TTATAAATCACAAATACCTTTACCTTCTCCATAAACATCATACCAATCACTATTGAAATCATTCACTGCTTTTTCAATACTTGGATTCGCAAAGATTTGTTTTAAGACTTCTACTGGCGCTGTGATTGCTTGACTTCCATAATTGAAGGCATCTCTTACTTGTTGTACTCCTTTAAAGCTTGCTGCTAATATCTTACAATCATAACCATCTTGTACGATTCTATTAGATAATTCATTGATCAGTTCCATTGGATCATTTCCTAGGTTCCCTATTCTATTGACATAAGGTGCAATATAGTCTGCTCCTGCTGCCAAGGCCATATAGGCTTGCATCAAATCATAAACAGCTGTTGCTGTCACATTGACTCCTTCTGCTTTTAGTTTTTTGATGGCTTTGATTCCTTCATATGATACGGGTACTTTGATATAGACTTGATCATCGATTTCTTCTAGTATACGATGGGCTTCTTTAACGATTTCATTACATTCCTTAGAAATCACTTGAATATGAAGACTTCTTTCTTTTCCTATGATTTTCCTGACTTCTTTCATATGTTTAAAGAAGTCTTTGGGACTTGTTTTTTTCACTATTGAAGGATTACTTGTTACTCCTACAATTGGCATATATTCTACTGCTTCTTTTATATCTTCTAAGTTTACTGTATCAATTATAAATTCCATTTTCTTTTCTCCTAT
>NZ_JABWDK010000078.1:0-575 GCF_013361255.1 Faecalibacillus sp. H12
ATTTCTTTACCAACAGCATCAGCAATTGGTTTTAATTCTTTCATCAATTGTTCAAATTTGGCTGGTTTTAATGATTGTGGTCCATCACATAATGCTTTTTCTGGATTATTATGCACTTCGATCATTAATCCATCACATCCTGCTGCGACTGCTGCTTTTGCCATTGGATTTACTAACCACCATTTTCCTCCGGCATGACTTGGATCGATAATGATTGGTAAGTGTGTCAATTCTTTGATTACTGGTACTGCTTGTAAGTCTAATGTATTTCTTGTGTATGATTCAAATGTTCTCACTCCTCTTTCACATAGGATGACATTTGGATTCCCACTTGCCATGATATATTCTGCTGACATGATCCATTCTTGGAATGTTGCACTCAATCCTCTTTTTAACAAGATTGGTTTCTTTGTTGCTTTCCCGACTTTCTTTAACAAGTCGAAGTTTTGCATGTTTCTTGCTCCAATTTGAATCAAGTCTACTTTTTCAATGAATTCATCTAAGTATTCTGCATCCATCAATTCTGATACGATTGGTAATCCTGTTGCTTCTTTAGCTGCTACTAGAATATCTAA
>NZ_JABWDK010000079.1:0-565 GCF_013361255.1 Faecalibacillus sp. H12
ATGGATTTTCTTGATTTCTTTTATAATTCTTTCTTTTCTTAATTTGGTTTTGCTTGGAACTCTTTTCAAATAATCATAGAATCCTAATCTGCTTACATCTAATTTTTTCAGCACACTAGAAATAGAAACAGTAGAATCTTTTTGCTTTTCTTCCTTAACTGCTTTATAAATATCTGTTTTGTTTATTTTCCCAGTATGCCAATAGCCTTTTTTAACACTTCTAACGCATCCTGTGTATCTTTTAATTCCTTTCTTAATCTTGCAATTTCTTTAGCCTCATCACTAGAAAAATTACCGGATCCTCGAGATTCAATTTTATTGCCATTGTTGTTTGCATCTTTTATCCATTTATGAATTGTACTGTCTGCAATACCAAATCTTTTAGCAATAGAAACTTTGGATTCTTCAGGATGTTGGTTAGCATAATCTACAACTCCTTATTTAAATTCATCATCAAATACTGGTTTTGTCATAGTCTTTCTCTATTTCTTTTTTTACTTATGACATTGTACCAAATGATGTTTAATTCTTCCATTTAACTTGTACAGTTTTTATACTAACATCA
>NZ_JABWDK010000007.1:0-89626 GCF_013361255.1 Faecalibacillus sp. H12
TTATATCTTCTAAGTTTACTGTATCAATTATAAATTCCATTTTCTTTTCTCCTATTCTTTTATTAAGTTTTTTATTCCTGCTTGTAAAGCAACATCATAAAAATGTTGCATTTGTTGCTTGGTAAACATTTGATATGATTCTAATCCGTATTTTAAATTCACAAGTTCATATTTAGCTGAAGCTAAAGGATTATAATTCAGCATCTCATATTTTACTTCTGGATTTATTTGAATTAAAAATTTTACGATTTGATGAATATTTTCATCCGTTGCACTCATTGTTGGAATCAGTGGTGTTCTAATGATCACTTTATCTTTATATTCACTTTGTAAAACATAACGAATATTTTCTTTAATAAGTTGTGATGATACATTTGTACAGGCTTGATGTTTTTGCTCATCAAATATTTTTAAATCTATATAAACTAAATCTAAATAAGGCAATGCCTTTTTTATAAGTTCTAATGATGTATAAAATGATGTTTCAATAGCTGTATGAATCTTTTCTTTCTGACATCTTTTTAAAATTTTAATAAGAAATTCACCTTGCATAAAGGGTTCTCCACCAGAAAATGTAACACCTCCTCCATGTTGAAAGAAAACTTCATCCTCTTTAATTTTATTCATTAATTTATCTAAAGTATACTCTTGACTATCGTATTGAATAGCACCACTAGGACATGTTTTAATAACTTGATCAAAGTCTTGATGATTTTGAAAATACGGACGATCATTTTGATAATTAATTTGTTCTTTGAATTGTTGACAACATCTACAATGAATACATTTATTTTTAAAATAGATGACTTGTCTTTGAGTGTTTAATCCTTCTGGATTTTGACACCATAGACAACGAAGTGGACATCCCTTAAAAAAAACTGTTGTTCTTAAACCACTCCCATCATGTATTGCAAATCTTTTAATATCAAAAACCAATGCTTTAGATATTTTCATAAGTTGTTCTTTCAATAATTTCATCTTGTAGCTTGCCAGCAAGTTCAACAAAGTATGCTGTATAACCAGCAACACGAATTGTCAATGATTGATGATTTTCAGGATGAACTTTAGCATCAAGCAAATCTTCTTTTCTAACAACATTAAATTGTATATGAGGTACTTTTAAATCTACAAAAGCACGTAAGAAATTTTCAAATTTCAAACAGCCTGTTTCTGTTTTAAAAAATTCTGGTAAGAATTTCATATTTAAAAGACCACCATTCGTCGTACATGAATTATTAAGTTTTGAAACAGATTTTAAAACAGCTGTTGGGCCTTGTAGATCTCTACCATAGACAGGTGACATACCTCCATCAGCAAGTGGTTTTAAAGCATTTCTGCCATCTGGTGATGCTCCTACATTTTCACCCATTGGAACATGTGCAGAAACAGTATACATTCCTGTATGATAAGGACCTCCTCGATAATTTGTATAACGTTTCATCTTTTCTCTAAAGTAACATGCCCATTGATTTCCAAGCTCATCGACCCACTTTACATCGTTTCCATATTTAGGCACTTTATTTAAAAGCATTGTTTGCATGATTTCATAGCCTTTAAAATCTTCTTGTAAAGCATTTAATAAATCATGTTGACTTATCATTTTATCATCATAAACAAGTTGTTTAATAGCTGCTAGAGAATCTACAAGATTGGCTACTTGAATCATTTGAATACCAGATAGATTATATTTAGCTCCACCTTTAGTAACATCTAATCCTTTTTCTAAACAATCATCAATAACAGTAGATAGAAAAGCTGTTGGTAAATAATCTTGATGTGCTTTTTCTACAATCTTTTCTGCAGCCATCATTTTATCAATAAAATAATCAATTTGTTTTTGAAAAGCATTTTCTAAATCTTGATAAGTTTGATATGTTTCTAAACTTCCTAAATCTAATCCTATTTGTTGCTTTGTTAGTAAACATTTTCCATGATTCAAAGTAAGTTCTAATGCTTTATTTAAATTAAACATGGCTGCATCAGACCATCCTAAATTGTTGCCATGTGTTGTCAGTTCAACACATCCAACAATAGCATAATTACGTGCATCTTTTTCTTCAATTCCTAAATCTTCAATCATTGGTTGAATAATAGCTTCATCATTGAAAAATTGTGGCATACCACTTCCAAGTGAAACAACTTTAATAGCAGCTTGCATTAATTCATGGCTAGAATTTTTATTAAGTCTTACAGATAAATTAGGTTGTGGTAATCCTAAATGCTCTTGTGCTTTTAAACAAAGTAAAGAAAGATCATTATATGTATCATTTCCCTTTTCATCTACACCTCCAATAGCAATGTTAAAACCAATTGGAAATCCAGCAAAATATTTAGCACTATTTTGATTTCTTAAATAAACAACTTGATTAAATTTCAACCACAAACATTCTAATATTTCTAAAGCTTCTTGTTTAGTAAGAATTTCTTTTTCTATATCTCTTTGATAATAAGGATAAAGATATTGATCCATTCTCCCTGGTGAAAAAGAAGAAGCATTGGATTCCATATGTAATATCACAAATAAAAACCACAAAGATTGCACCGCTTCATGAAAAGTTTCTGGAGGTCTTTTAGAAAGCTTCATACAAATCTTTCCCACTTCTTTTAATGATTCGATTTTTTCACTTTCAATCAAATCATGATATCTTTGCATAAAATGAACTGCCCCTTCTAATACAAGAATCGTACATTCATAAAATTCTTTTTGTTCATCTTTACAATTCTTTAATTTTTTTTTTGCTTTTTCCATTAAACCTTGAGGACCAAGTTTTAACCATAAAGCACTATCAGGACAAATATGACCTTGAGCATGATCTTTTTGATTAATTTTTACCACTTTACTTATTTCATTAATTTCTATTCCATAAGTTCCTTTAATTGCATCTTCTAAAGATTTTCCTTTCCAATAAGGATAAATCTTTTCTCTAAATTCTTTAATATCTTCTTCTTTTACTAAAAACTGATCTTGTGGTCTTGTTGGTAACGTTTCAAATTCTTGATTGATCCACGAACAACCACTTTCAGGAAAAACAACACCATAACGTATACCCTTTGTACGATTTCCAACAATCAACTCTTCATCTTCAACAGAAATCTCTAATTCCTCTAATGCTGCTTTTAAAGAAAGAGCTCTTTTTTTAGGAAGAGATAATTTCTCATTTTCTTGATAAACACGTGTAATGATTCGTGCCTGTTCAATAGAAGCATAACGTTTACTGCTCAACATCTTTTCTTTTAAATCAGAAATTCTTTTTGTTTGATATAAACAATTCATAACACGCCTCCTTTTATTGTTTTTTCTTATTACAAGACTATTATAAATCAATAAAACAATAAATTTCAATAATTGTTTTATTGATTTTTTATAAAAAAAGAAATCATTAAATGATTTCTAATCCATACTCCATTATTTTTTCCTTAAAAGGACTTCCTAACTCTTGTTCACCAATATATCCAGTAAATTCACTTAAATGCCCAAAAACATAATTCCCATCTAAATTGAGTTTTTCATTTTCGGCCACAAGATAACATTTTTTACTTGCATCCATGACTTCTTTTTTTGTAAGACCATCTTCGACATCATATGTGGTTACTTTTCCATCATGGATATTCATTCCTACTGTACCGATAAAAGAAAGATCAAAACGATAATTGTGAATTTGTTCAATTGCAAGAGTACCTATAAAACCATCTTTAGCGCGATTAAAATGTCCTCCAATGAAAATAAGATTTACTTTATGTTCCCCATGTCTAAATAATTGCATAATATCAATCATATTTGTAATAATTGTAAGTGATATATTTTTTTGATAAATACACTTGGCAAGTTCTAAATTCACTGTAGAGATTCCTAAAAAAATCACCGTATTTTCTTCAATCAATTCAACTGCTTTTTTCGCGATGATTTTCTTTTGTGATAAACGTACACTCATACGTTCATCTACATGGTAAGCATGGAGATTCTTTCTTACTTGCATAGCTCCTCCATGAATACGTTTTAAAAGTCCTTCTTTTTCTAGAGCCGTTAAATCTTTACGAATGCAATCTTCTGTGACTTCGAAATCATTTGCGAGTTCTTTAACTTTTACTTTTCCTTCTGTATTTAATCTTGCCAGTATTTGTTCATGTCTTTCTTGTTGAAGCATTTTTTCTACCTCTCTTTTATGACATTTTAACATATTCAAAATATCTTGAAAATGAGTAACAACACCCTTCAACTTGATAAAATATGTAAAATTACACATTTTATCAAGTTAGATACTTTTTCATAAAAAAAAGGACTACAATGAGTCCTTAATGATTGGTAAGACAACCTTAAATGTTGTTCCTTTACCTAATTCACTTTCTAAATGAATTGTTCCTTTATAATATTGAACAATGTGTTTTACAATTGCAAGTCCAAGACCTGTACCACCTGTTTCCTTATCACGCCCTGCATCACATCTAAAGAAACGTTCAAAGACACGCCCTTGATCAATAAGTGAAATTCCACGACCTGTATCACTTACTTCAATAATGTAGTCTTGATCAACAAGATAAGAATGAATATTTAAACTTCCTTTTTGTTTATTATATTTAACAGCATTATTAATAAGGTTGTTCATCAATTGTTGGATGTGTTGATGATTTGCCAGATAAGTTTGTGATGTTAAATCACATTCTACTGTAATTTCTCTTTTTTCTATTTCTACTTTTAATGATTCTAAAATATCATCAACAATTGGTTGGAGATGAACAGGATGTTTAATGACTTCAATATCTTTGTTTTCAAGTCTTGAAATCATTAAAATATCACCTATCAATTGTGACATATGATCAACTTCTTTTTGTATTTTATCCAATGCTTGTTTTCTTACTTTAGGATCATCAATCATTCCTGCTTGTAATAATTCACTATAACCTCTAATGGATGTCATAGGTGTTTTAAGTTCATGAGAAACATTTGAAAAAAATTCTTGTCTCATTTTTGTAGCATTAACAGATTCAGTAACATTTACAAAGAGCAAAGTCACTCCATATTCTACTTTAGCAAGATGGCAATCATAGACTTCTTCATCTTTTTTTAGAGTAACGATTTTAGGTTCTACACCGATATTTTCTAATTGATCTATAATTTGGTGATCGAAGATAAAATCTTGGATAGGTTGATTCACTTTCATTTTATCACTAAAAAGTTGTTTAGCTTTTTTATTGACCATAAGTATTTCATAATTTGTATCTAATAAAATGAACCCTTCATTCATTTTATCAAGAATACTATTTATTTTTAATCTTTCATTTTTCAAAGTTTTTAGTGTTTTTCTTATTGTATCTGCTTGTTCTTTAAGCTTTGTCGCAATAACATTAAATTCATCATATTGATAATGATCAAAACTTAAATAACGATTATCATTGATTTTAGAAACCTCTTCACTAATTTCCTCTAATGGTTTCGTAAGTGTTCTAGAAAAACGATAAGAAAGAGCTAAAGCAACACATAATGATAAAGCAGCACTAATAAATAATGGTTCTAAAAGTGGTCCTATATTATCAAAGATACCATTATAAGGAATCGCAATACGAACAACATAACCACGATGATAATAAGCCACATACATCATATTCTTTTTAACAGTTGAAGAATAACGTGTCGCATAACCAAACTGATCACTTAAAGCTTCTTTAAATTCACTACGTCCACTATGATTTTCTTGAATTCCCTCTTTATCACTATCCGCTAAAACATTTCCTTCTTTATCAATAATTGTTAAACGTGTATCTTTTGTATAAGCTAAATCATTTAATTTATCTATTTGTTTTTCTAATGGTTTTTGGTAATCAATTTGATTTTCTACAAGCTTTACCGTATAGTACATATCTTTTCTTGTTGTTTGCATCATTTGATCAGAAAGAATCACCATTGAAACACTTGAAGAAAATAATAACGTAATAATTAAAACTGTTGCAAAATATTTAAATAGAGCTTTATTCATCTTATTTCACTTCCTCAACATAGCGGTATCCTACACCTCTAATAGTTTTAATATACTTACTTCCATCATCATCCAATTTAGCTCTTAAAGCACGAATATGCACATCTAAAACTCTTGATTCACCTATAAAATCATAACCCCAAATATGATTTAAAATTTCATCTCTTTCGACTACACGTGTATGATTTTCTACTAAATAAAGAAGTAACTGATATTCTTTATTTGTAAGTTCCATGACTTGTCCATTATGCATCACTGTTCTTGTTTGTTTATCAATTTTTAAGGTTTGACTTTCAATAATCGGCGCTGCTTTAGGAGCATGTCTTCTAAGCAAAGAACGTACTCTAGCTTGTAACTCTAAAACACCAAATGGTTTGGTCATATAATCATCACTACCACTATCTAAACCATTGACTTTATCAATTTCTCGATCTTTTGCACTTAAAATCAAAATAGGTAATTCTTGATCAGTTTCACGTATCTTTTTTATAGCATCAATTCCTGAAATGCCAGGTAACATTAAATCAAAAACAGCTAGATCCACTTGATCTGTTTTCATATTTTCTAAAGCATCTAAAGCATTTGAATATTGTTTAACAGTATAACCTGCACTTGTTAAAGCTAAATCTATAATTTCTCTAATATTTTCATCATCTTCTACTACATATATACATTCTTTCATTATTTCCACATCCTTTACATTATCTTAACATAGCAAAGGGGTGGTTATGTTAAGTTTAGGTTAAAAGTTGATTAGAAATAAAAGAACTTATACCATGCTGCTTGTATAAGTACTTTTTATTATTTATCAAAAATTCTTCTTAGATGTGCATAATCATCAAAGTAATCAATATTGGTATCATCATTTATTTTATCAAAATTACTTTCTACGAATAAATCTAATTCAATATATGTTCCATATTCAATTAATTTTATTTCTAAATATGTTTTATCTGATTGCTCAAAGAAATTGGAGATAATAGTTATTATTTCTGTACAATTATTTACATCTTTAAAAAAGGAATCATTTCCTATATTGATCAATGATTTTACTTTGGCATTATATTTAGAATTTATGAGAAAAATATAATCATTTAACAAAGTATCAAATATATAATTATTCGTCATAATATTTATTTTATTATCTAATAAATCATAAAATTGTTCTATTTGATGTTTAGCATCTTCATATTTTTGATCATCTATATTATTTTCTATCAAAATTAATCCATATCTTAACGAATGCTGTATTTTCATAACATTATCATGAAGATAATGAACTAAAGACTTATTTTTTTCTATGTATTCCAATTCTTTATTTTTTAACACATATTCTGTTTTTTCATTATAGAGTCGTGTCATATGTATAAATAAAATACATACCACAAAAAATAAAACTGTTAACAAAAGTAAAACTAAATAGATATCATCTATTGTTTTTTGCATGTGGCCTACATTATTTAACAAAATGACATATATTCCAAAAATCAGCATCATGATTACTGATAATAAAAATTTATTTTTTTCAATGATTGCATTATTTATTTTAGATTTAAAAATTTCAATTATTATAATGATTACAAAAAACAAAATCCTTGCTGTAAACATAACTATTATTTTATAGGATTCCATGATTTCAACAACAGAGAGATGTGAAACTATTTTAATTAAAAGAATAACACATGTTGAAGTAAAAACAGAAATCCACGAAGGCAATATACAAAGAATAAAATTAAAAAGAACAAATTTCTTTTTCATTAAAGAGACAAAAATAAAACTTATAATACCTATGGCATACACTAGCACATTCCCAAATAAATTATATTTTTGTAAGAACTGCATAATGAAAAAATTAATAATAGATGTTATTAAACAAAATCTTTTCTTATCCTCTATATCACAAAAGACACATATCAATAAGGAGCCTAATAACACTTCTAAATAATCTAAAAAGAAATACATCATTTTAATAAATACTCCTTATACGATGCAATTACATCTTGTTGATACTTCTTTCCAATCTTTAAAGTAACTCCATTTCTCAATAATAACTCTTCTTTATAAATTTCTTTAACCCAAAATAAATTAACTGCATAGGATTTTTGAATTCTAATGATATTCGTAGAATTAATAAGTGACATCATTTTATTAAAAGTACTCGAATATTTATAATCATTAAATGGTGCATGAATCGTAATTTCATGTAAAAAGGATTCTAAATAAATGATATCTGATAATTGCATAGAGGTTTTTCTACCATTAAAATCAAAAGTAATAATTTTATGATTTTTATTAATATATTTTTGAATTAGAGTACATGCGATTTTCATATCTCTATCAAAATTATCTTTTCTAATAAAGTAAAAAGGTTGTACAATTAATGAATCAAAAATCATATCATTCATTGCTGAAACAAATATAATAATTGCATTAGAATTGTTCTCTCTAATTTTTTCAGCAATTTTGATGCCATTTTTTTCTTTTAAATCAATATCCAAAAAGAAAATATCTCCTTTTTCAAAATAACGATCTTCAAAATGACTTGTTATACAATCTATTGAATAATCAAGAAAAATATCTTTAAATCCATCATACACCATACTCTCTATCTTTTTAGCAAAAACTTGATCATCATCTACTATCTTTATTAACATTCATATTTCACTTCTTTCTAAATAAAGTTACGAAAAGAAGTATACCATATTATTATTTTTTATACTTATCTTTAATTTCTTTAACATAATGTATTTGATCATTGAATTCTACCATCTCATTAATACAATCATTCAATTCATTTTCTTTTTCTAAATGCTCTAAACAAATAATTCTATAATATAACTTCATAATATATCCTATGTCTTTTTGTTGACTTGTAACCTTCTTTGATAATTCAAGAGCTTCTTCATATTCTTCATTTAAAATGAGATACATGATTTTAAAAAGTGGGTTTTTAACTTTATTATCCAATTGAGGATCATATAATTTTAAATATTCATCTTTTTTATTCAAATTATAATAATATTGTAATTTTATAGTATACCAATGTCTATTTTGCTTTTCATCAAAAATTCTTTTACTATTTTGTTCTACAAAGTTTTGATATTCTTCTTTATAATTAGAAATTTCTAAAAGAAAAATATATATTGTTATTAAACTGTCATTAATAGACTTATTATGAATTTTATCTATCGCTTCTTTTACTGTAGATAAATTCTTTTCAATATACTTATTTGACAACAATAATTTTGGAATATTCAATATATAAATATGCACTACAATACCAAACAAAACGATTAAAATCAAAGAATAGATTAATACCCTTTCTAAATGATTAATATTCATAATAACAATCAAAAAAGCCAATAAATAATAAACTAGTATAATGAATCGATAACTTAAAACTATCTTATTCTTCATCGTTTTTACCTACTTAGAAAGATATAAATCTAAAGGTGTTTTTGTATGTTCAACAACATAACCACTGCCACCTCTATCTTTAACATCTTCGACCAATGTTGTTATTAAAAGAGGTTGTTTACTATCTGTCGTCATTACTGTAAACCAACCAAGTTCTGTTCCTGTGGTATCACTTTGGCTTTGTTTGATTTCTGCTGTTCCTGTTTTTCCAGCAAGAGTCACATTATCATGATAAATACTATGGCCTGTTCCTTTTTCGTCTGCAATAACATTAATTAAATCTTCTTTTATTGTTTGTGATGTTTCTTTAGAAAAGACATTTTTAATCCATGTTTTTGTTTTTCCTTGAACGATATGGGGTTGATAAATTGATCCTTCATTGACAAATGAACTATAAATACTTGCAAGTTGTAAAGGATTCATCAAAATTTGTCCTTGTCCATAACCACTATCAGCAATGAATTGATCATTTACTTTTTGATTTTTATTGATATACTGACTTCTATTTAAAGCCAGTTCAAAAGGAATCTTTTCAGCAATCTTTAAATTTTTATAGTATTTGAATAAATTCTCTTTTCCAATATTTAACGCACTTCTAGCAAAATAAACATTATCTGAATACGTAATTGCATTCTTTAAATTATTAGGTGAAGGAGCATGTAATGTTGTTACATAATAGCTTCCCCAGCTTGAATCTTTTTGCCATTTATCTTTAGCACCTAAATCTTTATCTGGATCAATTGTCTTTGTTTCTAAACCAATAGCTGCTGTAATAGGCTTCATTGTTGATCCAGGTGTATAGGTTTGTTTATAACGACTCATCATTGGTTGATTACTATCATTATTTAAAGCATTCCATTTATCTGTTGAAAGTCCTAAGACAAAATCATTATTTGAATAGGATGGCGTTGAAACAAGTGCTAAAACTTCTCCTGTCTGTGGATTTAAAGCAACAGAAGCACTTTTATCATTTTGATATTCATTATAAAAACTTTGTTGTAAATCAATATCAATTGTTAAACGAATATCTTTACCATCTTTTGCTTCTTTTTGGGCAACTGTTTTAATGACATTATTATTTTCATCAACAATGACAATTTTTCCACCTACTTCTCCACGTAACTCTTTTTCATATGTTGCTTCAATACCACTTCTACCAATTATTGAATTACTTGTATAACCTTCATTTTTATGTTTTTTTAAGTCTTCTGAATTAACATTTTGGACATACCCAATGATATGAGATGTTATTTTATCATAAGGATAAACACGCATAGAAATCGTATTGATTTTAACACCTTTAATATTTAAAATTTCTTGTTGAATCAATTGATTCTTTACTTGTTCTGATACATTTTTAATAGGTACAAAAGAATCATCTTTGATCCAAGATGCACTCATTTTCTTTTGAATGGTTTCAACATCCGTTTCTAAATACTTAGCTATTTGTGCATAATCATTTTCACCATTAAGTTTTCCTCTTACAAGACCAAATGAATAAGCATTTCCTTGTTTAGCTAAATATTTTCCATTTCTATCTAAAATATACCCTCTATAAGGTTGTGTCGTAATCACTTTTACTTTGTTCTTATCAGAAAACTCATCAAAAATAAGTTGCTTATTAAATTTAATTTGTTCATTTTTAATTTCAATCTTATTTTTATATTTAACTTTTCCAGCTACAGTATCCATCGATATTTGATATTGAACCATATTATCTTTTTCATCTATTACTTTTACCTGTATCTTACTTGGATTTATTACATCATAGATTTCTTTATGCTTTTCAATAAAATATTTTTGTGTAGGAGTATAGACTGTCTTTTGGTCTAACATTTGATACATTTGTTTATAATCTTTCTTTTTTAAAAGTTCAAAATATTCTGTAACAACTTGTTCATTACTTTTTCCATGATTAAAAACAAAAAATACCACTGTCATAAGCAGTACACAAACTATTAACCCAATTATAATATTTCTTTTCTTGTTCATATGGTAATCCTCCCTAATTAATACAATTATATATGCTGATTAGCATTAATGATATATTTATTGCACAAGATGCTATTTATTTGCATAAAAAGCTTTTTTTAAACTGTCATTTTGTGATATTGACTTAGAAATTATCATAAATTATAATATAAATGAAAAAAAGGAATAGTCATAAACGACTAGCCTTGGATTTTCTTGAGAAAAATAACTACCTCAATGTTCGCCAAAACTTTTCGAGGTAGTTATTTTTTTGCATTATTTTCTATTATATATAGAAGTAATTTAATAACAATACTTATTATCGACATCATTAATGTTAGTGCACCTAACATAATCATGATAGCTTCATAAGCTGTCATTTCCATCACCTCCGCTTTTCATATTTTCCTAGGGATATCTATGTAAACGAAGAATACGCCCTTCGATCTAAACGACCAAGGATAACTACCTGCCGTGTATAACTATTCGGAAAAATTATATCATAGTCGCTCTTTTTTAACTACTATTTTCGATAGTTGTTTAAAATAAAAGCATACTAATAATAACACATGATAAACTTAATATATTTAAATAAATTAAATGTATTTACATATTTGAACAACTAAAAAAACCTCTATAAAGAGGTTTAAATTAATCGAGTATTGTTAAGTTTTCCTGTTTGGTTGAACTCAATCCATTCACAGATATTAACAACATGATCACCAATTCTTTCAAAATACTTTGCAATCATTAAGAAATTGATTGTTAAATCACCTTTATCATTTGATTCTTTAATCATTTGAATAATATCTTTTTTAACTTGATCAAATAATTCATCCATTTTAATATCCATCTTCTTTACTTCTAAAGCATGGTTTAAGTCATGTTGATGGAAAGCATCTAAAGCTTCTTTAACCATTTTAGTTGCAATTTTTGCCATATCTTGAATATGACCAATCATTAAGAAACTATCCATTTCTTTCATTTCTAAAATCAATTCCGCAATATCTGCACTTTGATCTCCAATTCTTTCTAAATCAGTAACTACTTTTAAAGCAGTTGAAACATCTCTTAAATCAGAAGCAACGGGTTGTTGTTTTAAAATCAATGATAAACATTTTGCTTCAATGGATCTTTCCACATCATTAATTTGTTTATCACCATGAATAATATCTTGGGCAAGTTCATAATCTTGTTCCTTAAAAGCTGTAACACAGTTTTCAATAGCTAAAACAACAAGATGACACATTCTATCTAAATCAACATGCATCTTATTAAGTTCTTGATCAAATTGACTTCTTGGCATTCTAATTTCCCCCTATCCAAATCTACCAGTAATATAATCTTCAGTTCTTTTATCTTTTGGCATACCAAAGACATCTTTTGTTGGTCCATATTCAACCATTTCTCCTACTAAGAAGAAGGCTGTATAATCAGCAATACGACTTGCTTGTTGCATATTATGAGTAACGATAGCAATCGTATATTGATCTTTTAATTGTAATAAAAGTTCTTCGATTTTAAGTGTTGAAATTGGATCTAAGGCACTTGTTGGTTCATCTAATAAGATAACTTCTGGTTGTACAGCTAAAGCACGGGCAATACATAATCTTTGTTGTTGTCCACCAGATAAACCTAAGGCACTTGAATGTAAACGATCTGAAACTTCATCATAAAGTGCTGCTGCTTTTAAACTAT
Source organism: Faecalibacillus sp. H12 (assembly GCF_013361255.1). Lineage (NCBI taxonomy): Bacteria > Bacillati > Bacillota > Erysipelotrichia > Erysipelotrichales > Coprobacillaceae > Faecalibacillus > Faecalibacillus sp. H12. The sequence continues at coordinate 13,059 of NZ_JABWDK010000007.1, forward strand.
CTTCAACGATTTTATCAAGTTGTTTTTTATTTTTAATACCATGAATACGTGGTCCATAAGCGACATTATCATAAATTGACATAGGGAATGGATTTGGTTGTTGGAAAACCATCCCAACTTTTTTTCTAAGTAAAGTTGTGTCAACACGGCTATCATAAATATCTTCACCATCTAAGATAACATCCCCTTCAATTTTAACGTTATCAACATAATCATTCATACGATTCAATGTTTTTAAAAATGTTGATTTACCACACCCTGAAGGGCCAATAAACGCTGTAATTTTATTTTCTTTAATATCTAAACTGACATCTTTTAAAGCATGTTTTTGTCCATAATATAAATTCAGATGTCTTGCTTCTATTTTATTTTCCATCTTAATTATCCCCTTTATTTACATCAAATCTGCGACTGATCCATTTAGCTAACATATTTAAACCTAAAACAATAACTACTAAAACAAGAGCAATCACAAATGAAACTTCATAATTACCTTTAGCCATTTCTAAATATAATTGAATAGTAAGAGTTCCCCCACTACTTAACAAATGTTTAAAAATATTAGTAGGTAAAATAGCAACTGAGCCTGCCGTAAATAATAAGGCAGCGGATTCAGCAACAATACGTCCCATCGCAAGAATGACTCCTGTTAAGATACCAGGAATTGCACTTGGTAAAAGAACTGTACGAATCATATACCATTTTGTTGCTCCAATTCCTAAAGCAGCTTCACGATAGCTTTTAGGAACACATTCTAAAGCTGTTTGGGTATTTCTTGAAATGATTGGTAAAATCATAATGGCAAGTGTAAGTGAACCTGTCAAAATTGAAAATCCTAAATGACAAACAGATCCAAAGAACAACATTCCAAATAATCCATAAATAATTGATGGAATACCTGCTAAAACTTCCGTTGTAAATGAAATGATACTAACGAATTTTTTATTTTTTGTATATTCATTTAAATAAATTGCTCCACCAATTCCTATTGGACAAGCAATTAAAAGTGTCACAATAACAATATAAAGTGTATTAATAATATTAGGTAATATACCTACAGTATCATTAATAATACTTGTTGTATTTACTAAATAAGAAAAATCAAAGGCTGGTATTCCTCGATAGAGAATATAACCAATAATAACTAATAAGATAAAAATTGAAAGAAATGAACTTAATTGAATAAGTGCATAGAGAATTTGATCACTAACACGTTTCTTTTTTTCTAATATTGTATTATTCATCTAAGTCACCTCTTTTTAAAACATATGTTAAGATTAAGTTAATAATCATGATAAAGATAAATAGAACAAGTCCAATTGTGAATAAAACTTGACGATGTGTACCACTAGCATATCCCATTTCTGAAACGATGGCTGTTGTTAAGAAACGAACAGAATTAAATGGAAGTGGAAGAGATACTGCATTTCCGGCTACTAACAAAATAGCCATCGCTTCTCCAATAGCACGACCTACACCAAGTACAATAGCTGACATAATTCCAGATTTAGCACTTGGTACAACAACCTTAAAGATTGTTTGAATTTTACTTGCCCCTAAAGCCAGTGAGCTTTTACGGTAATCATCAGGTACAGCTTTTAAGGCTGTTTCTGAAATATTAATAAGTGTAGGTAAAATCATAATTGCTAGTACGATAATAGCTGATAAAAGATTGGCTCCACCCGTAAATTGATGTGTTTTAGAACCATGATAAATCATTAATTCTAATTTATACATCATTGGATTGACAATCAAAATACCTAATAATCCATAGACAACAGATGGAATCCCTGCAAGTAATTCAATTGCTGATTTTAATATTTTTCTAAGTTTTACTGGTGCAATTTCAGCAAGGTTAATTGCTGTAAATAAACCAATAGGTACTCCTATACAGATTGCTAGAAAAACCCCAACAATGGATGTTAATATAACATAAGCAATCCCATATTGAGGATTGGCTGCTGTTGGCGCCCACGTTGTAGAAAACAAAATACCTGTAATTCCTTCTTTAAAGATGGCAGGTGTCCCTGAAATAATCATATATCCTGTAATAGTAACAACTGCTAAAACAGAGATAATAGCACAGCCACGAAAGATCATCGCGGCTGTTTTTTCTACTAGGGATTTTGCTTTCTTATGGCTAATAATTGATAACTTTTTTTCCATAATACTTCCCTCTTTATTTTTTATTTATTTGGTGTTACTAAACCAACTTTTTCAATGATTTTTTGTCCAGCATCACTATTGATGAAATCAAATACTGCTTGAACTTGTTTAGATTGTTCACTAATTTTTCCATTTGTAGCCATTACAAATGGTCTTTGTAAAGTATAGCTTCCATCTTTTACAGTTTTTTCACTAGGTTCAACACCATCTAATTGAAGAGGAGAAACTGTATCATCTAATACATCTAATGAAACATAACCGATTGATCCAGAAGTTTTAGCAACTTTAGCAAGAACAGCACCAGTTTCATTTAATTCTTGAGCATATTGACATTGATCTTCAATTCCTAATAATTCTTCAAAAGCTCCACGAGTTCCTGAACCAGCTTCACGTCCAATAACAACGATTGCTTCATCTTGTCCACCTAAATCTTTCCAGTTAGTAATTTGTCCTGTATAGATTTTTGCTAATTGATCTTTAGTTAAGTTTGTTACTTTATTAGATTTGTTTGTAATTGTTGCGATACCATCGATAGCAACAATATTTTCTTCTAATCCTTTTGCTTTTTCTTCATCTGTTAAAGCACGAGAAGAATCTCCGATATCTGTTGTTTTTGAAGCAACTGCTTCTAGACCTGCACCAGATCCTGTAAATTGTGCTTCTAATTGTAAGTTTGGATATTTTTCTTTAATTCCTTCTGATAAGGCATTAACGAATTTTTCCATTGAAGTTGATCCGTTTAAACTTACCTTTCCACTAATGTCATCTGATGCACTATTTGATCCTCCGCCACATCCGGCTAAACCAAGACACATCATGAAAATCATTAAAACACTTAATACTTTCTTTTTCATTTTTTATTTACCTTCCTTTGTTTTCTCTTAAGATATTATTTATTTTTGTTTCCTTTTCTTAAGACACTCCTATCATAGTGTTTTTCAACACTTTCAAAAATCAAAAGAACGTATGGTTTATGTTAAGTTTATGTAAAACAAAAAAAGTCCATGTTTATAAACACGAACTCACTTTTTATTATTTTCGACACTTTTTTTCGGCAATTCGGCATTTTTCAAATAACATCCTATTTTAAACTATCTGTCCAATCTTTAATTGTAGAATCTGAAGGACTTGAACTAAAACGTTGACCTTTTTGCCAATTACCACCTTTAGCTTCTTTTTGAAGTTTTGTACCACTTTCACCTAAACCAGATGAAGTAGAAGTACAAAAAGGAATAACTGTTTTGTTAGAAAAATCATTAGCCTTAACAAATGTATCAACAGGCCATGCCGCAATACCCCACCAGATAGGATAACCAATAAGTACAGTATCATATTGATCCCAATTTTCTACTTCTGTTGTTTTTAATTCAACATTTCTTAATGATGTATCTTCGTGTTCTCTTGTCACTCTTGAATCATCATTCGTCCAGTCTAAATCATCTTCTGTGTATTTTTCTTTCGGTTCGATTTCAAAAAGATCTGCCCCTAAATTTTCAGCAACTTTTTCAGCAACATCTTTGGTATGGTTTTGTGCTGAATAATAAACCACTAAAGTTTTACCATCACCTTGCACTTTCTTTGTCGTTGATTTCGTTTCATTTGTAACGACTTTTTCTTCTGTAGTAGAAACTTTTTGTGAATTATAAACCAAGTAACCACCAACACCCGCAATAATAATAACTAAAGCAATCAAAAATACTTTTACTTTTTTCATCATAGAATCAACCTCCTAATTATTTTTTAGTTGTAAACCATCATGAAATGCTTTTCCTACACATTTTCCTAATTCAATATATTGCCCATGAATCATATCAAAAGTAATAGGTTTAAATTTTTCTAAACTTAACTTACCATCTTCTCCTAAAACTTCTTCATCAATACTTACATTAACAATACGTCCCAAATACTTACTTCCATCAATTACTTTTACTAATTCACATTCTAAAGTAAGAAGAAGTTCATTGATAATAGGTGCATTCACAAATTCGCTTTTAACTGTTGTAAATCCTGCCTTTTCCATTTTATTTTCACAATTGTTGGCAGATTCTACCCCAACATAATCACAAGCAACTAAATGTTTTGTATCTGCCACACTTACAGTAAATGCTTTGATAACTTCTAAGTTCTTTGTTGTTTTATGTGAAGATAAATCAATCATGATTTCATCTCTACCAACAATTCCTCCCCAAGCAGCATTCATGGCATTTGCTTTTCCGTTTTCATCATATGTCCCAATAATCATCACTGGTTGTGGATATAAATAAGGTTGTGCTCCAAAATTTTTTCTCATTTTTCATCTTCTCCTTTTTCTATTTGTTTTTGCCAAAAATGGATTGCATCGTCGATCCATCCTTTTGCACTTGTATGAATTCCTAAGCCAAAACCATGTCCTAAAGAGGGATATTTGTGGAATTCAACATCGACTCCTTTTCGCTTTAAAATATGAGTTCTTCTTTCCATAACACGCCAAGAGGCAATCCTATCATTTTCACCAACACATACAAAAGTTGGTGGTTCATTTCTTGTATAATCACTATGTCCCGTATATTGCATCACCACAGTTCCTGGTTTAGGTAAATATTTTCCACCAAAGGAAATAGTGCCATAGCTTCCTAAATAAGCCGCCATTCTTGCTCCAGCAGAACCACCCCATAAAGAATAACAATTTGTATCTACTTCTAATTCTTTAGCGTGTTCAAAGATAAATTCAATTGCTCTTGCAAGATCAAGGCATGCTACATCAGCTCCTCCTGTACGATATTGTAAGGCAAAACCATTGTAGCCTTGTTTTGATAAATAAAGAGCATGAGGCATACTTTCATGAATTGATCCAACATAACTAAAACCACCACCTGCATTAATAATCGCAAAAGGTGCGTTCTTTTTCCCTTTGAAAAAGAAAAGTCCTGTTTTTCTTTTTGTTGGATCTGCTTGTTTTTCTTTTTCTGTATAGATATCATAGAATACTTGATTCCCTTGTTTTCTTTGATTTTCTAAATATTCTAATACTTCTATAGTTGTACTTACTTCAATATGACTATGATAAGGAAGTAAATGATCTACATCTTTTAAGGTCATGTTATTTGTAATTGAATAAAAATCTGTTGGAAATAAAAATTGTCCTATACCTTTAAATAACGAATTCTTTAAAATATCATTTATTTTTGTAGACTCATTCAATTTATTTCACCTTCTTTACAATAAATAGAGTCCCTATTGCTAATAAACAAAAGCAAACCCCATCTGCATAAAACAATCGACTTAAATCATTTGTTTTAATTAATTTTTGTAATAAAATTGCTCCATAAGGAGATAAAAAACTACCTAAATTACTTCCTGCTAAAAACAAAGAAGTTGCTAGTGAAGCATTCCTTACCTTTTGCTCATTTATTTTATGAATCAAATAAGGAAATACATTTCTAAATGCAAAACCAATGACAAACCCACTAAAAATAACAATTCCCGTACTTTGAGCTACCCCAATCAAAAACATTGCTATAGAAAGTAAAATAAAACCTAAAGTAATAGTATATTGCTTACATTTTCTTAAAATAGAACCAAACATACTTCCTGATACCATTGATCCAATACCAAGCGCTATGATAACCAAACTCGCATCACTTGCTTGCCCGTATCCTTTAGACGTCATTAAAGTAGATACTTTAATTCCCATAATCATATAAAGCATAGAGACAATAAAAATAACAAACGTATATCCTAAAACCCCTTTATAATTATTATTTCCATCTTCATTTATATGTTCATCTTTCTTTTCAACCTGTACATTTGGTACAAAAATAAAGAATAAAAGAATAACGGGAACTGCTAGTAAATAGGCATAAAAGGGTGCTTGCCAATTAATCTTTAGTAATTGTCCCGCAACAAAGGTAATAAAAATACCACCTAGTCCTTCAAAAGCACTTTGCATACCAAATAAAGAAGTTCTTATTTCACCATGGTAAAAATAAGAAATCATTGTTACTAATAAAGAGTTAAAAAGACCTATACCATAACCCAATAAAGCTCTAGAAATCATAATCAACCAAAAAGAATGCGTAAAAGCAGGTAACGTTCCAAAAATAGCAACAATTATAATTCCTAATAAAATAGTTTGCTTATAACCAATTTTTCTTGCTATAAAACTACTTGTTAAAACAGAAATCATCAAAAACATAGATGAAATCGTTGTCAATAATTCTACAGTTGATAAAGGAACATTAGGGAAAGCTTTAGCCATAGCTGGTATATTAGCATTAATAGCCGGTGCAGAAGCAACCAGTAGAGATACTGATAATAATGCGATTTTCAGCATACTCTCTTCTAATTTTTTTCTCATCTATTTATAACCAAGCTCCTTTAACCAATTTTCAACTGTTTTCTTTTGACTCTTTTCAATATCTGTACGACTTACAGCGAGTCCTTCTTTAACAGTTACATTTTTATCTTTTAAATATTCTTCCATGTCTTCTTTTGTTCCTGACATACCACTACCACCATGTGTTACAAAAGGAATAATTGTTTTATTACTTAAATCATATTGATCGAAGAAACTCAAAATAATTTGTGGATAGGTATACCACCAAATAGGATAGCCAATAAAAATCGTATCATATTGACTTATATCAATATTTAAGTCTTTTAGTTTTGGTCGACCATTTTTTTCTTGTTCATTTTTTGTATAATCATAAAGTTTATTTCCTTTAGGATAAGCTTTTTGGGGTTTAATTTGTCCAAAATCCCCACCAACTTGATCGTAAATTTCTTTTGCAAGTTTTTGAGTATTTCCCCCATTAGAAAAATAAATCACTAATACTTTAGAACTATCTAAAGAAGTTTTTCCTTTTTTACCATTTTCATCTTGAATATCATTATTTAAACCAACACTTACATTTCTTTGTGTGCGATAAAAATAATAACCCACACCAGAAGCAATAACACAGATTACTGCAAGTATAACTAATATTTTCTTTTTCATTTCTTCTTCATCTCCTTTATGATGACATTCATAAGTAATACAAACAAAATAAAGATCATCAAATATTCAAACATATAAATAATCATATTCGTTCGATCACTCACATATAAAAAATCGGACATATTCAACAAATAAATAAGTATTTGATTTTTCGTAAATAAAATAATTCCTATAAGCATTATTCCATAAACAATTATTTGATTTTTAATCCTCTTTGTAACTTGTAGATGTAAACCTACATGTAATCCCATGAGCAAATAACTCCAATAAGAACATACTAAATGCATCTTTCTTGCTAGAAAATAAGACATGATAGGCACATATCCAGCAAGTGTTAAACCACTGAGTGCAACACCAAAAATACTTATAAGTAACAAACTATTAATGGTTATAAATAGTATTTGTATCTTTGTTTTCTTACCTTTAAATAAACTCAAATACCATCTTCTATTTAAATAATGATGAATAATAAAGAAAACAATCATGATTATTCCCAAAAAAATGTGAATATCTTGTCCTGTAAATGGAAAAGCCATTAAAAGTAATAATAAAATCATCATCCCTACATCAATTACTTTTCTCACATCAATCCCCCTTTCTAATCTCATTTTAGCTATTACTTTTTTAAATGTACAATATCAACAATACATCCATGTATAACTGACAGTTATAGTAAATTTTATTGCCAAAGCCAACAAAATCCATTATAAAAATACTCTATTGCATACTCTCCATTATGGATACCACCTTTTTGCCATAAATAATAAAGATTTCCTTCTTGTTCATTATTGGCATATCTAAAAGTATGATCTTTTACATTTAACATTGCTTCAATTTGTTGTTTAAAAGCACTATAAGCAAAATCATCTGTACCAGAAGCAGCAAAAATAAAGAAGTCACTCCATGAATAGTCCTGATCTTTAACTATTTTAGCCATTGCTTCTCCATTTGAAGTTAGATTTCCACTTGATGGTAAAAAATAACGAAAATCATCTAAACAATATTGAAAGGTTCTCCATGTAGCTACCGATCCCATTGAAAAGCCAGCAAAGGCACGATGATTTCTTGATGATTTTATACCTTCTTCATCTGTAGATTTTGCATATGTACTATATGTACTTTCAACTGCAGGAATTAAGTCATTTATTAATTCTTGATGGTAAAGATTTGTTAATTGTATTGCTAAAGAATAGTCACTACTATCCTCTTGACTTGTATTGTTGTAGGTTGGACAAACAACAATCATTGGTTGCATTTGTTTATTTAAAATCGCATTGTCTAAAACATTTTTAAATTCACTTGGGCTTTTAGGAGTACCTAAATAAGTTGTTTCATTGCTCCATCCACCATGCATTAAATACACAACATTATAATTTTTTCCTTGATTGTAACCATAAGGGAGATAAACGATTGCTCTTTTATGTAATATTTGTTGATGGCTTTTGTAGCTCATTGCTTCATAAGTATCATATTTTAATTCAACAAGAGATCCTGGCTGTGTGGACTGATTATAGTAATCTTGTGGTATTTGAGTAAGTTTATTTGGAAATTTTGCTTGTGTCATTATTTTATCATTCCTTTCATTTTTATTACTTTTTGTTTGACAGCCTACAAAAAGTAAACAAACAATAATTATTTTCAATAAAATTTTGTATTTCTTCATAGGTTATTTAACCAAACAATCCTCAATGATGCTTGTTACTTCTTCAATAGAAAGTATTGTTTCAAAATCAATATTCTCAATTTTATCCCTTGTTATTTGTCCTTTAAAATACATATCAACACCTAAATCTTCAAAGAGCTTAATCATTTCTTTACTTGCTATTTCTATTTCTTCATAACCAAAAATATCTTTAAAATAACGTACAATATCCTCTTGGTAATATTTTGCCATTACTTTTAAAAATCTTGGAAATAATGTTGTTAAACTCTTTCGATAAGTTGCTTCAAACAATACCTCTGGAATAAATTCTAATTCATAAATGTCATAAGCATAATTTTCTTCTTTACCAAGACCTAGTCTTCCTGATGTTGAAATAGAAGCACCATAAAGAATAACTCCTCTTGCCTCTTCATCATTTGGATTTTCTTTCAATCTTTTTGTCGCCTTTAATACATTTTTAATAACTGAAATTCCCATATCATAAGATATTGGATTATGGTCACCAATTGTTGAAGCTGATAATTGAACAAATGTAACTAAACCTGTATAAGCTGTCATTTCTTTATCTAAAGAAAGTGAATACTTAGGAACCAATAAAGCAACATCTCCCGCAATTCCATAAGCAGTCCCAAAATCTTGTCTCCTTTTATCTGACGCTACAGCACCCAATCCATATTCGGAACCACTAGAAGGATATGTTGGTATCAAAATAAGGGGTAATTTTTCAAGACCATAAGGATTTTTTCTTCCTTTTATATAGTCCCACAAGTCCTCTTTTTGATAACTTCCAAAAGCAATAAGTTTTGCACAATCCATAATACTCGCTCCACCAGCACCAATAATCATTTCAATATTATTATCTTCAACAAGTTGAATACCTTTTTCTATAGCTATTATTTCTCGTGAAGCTCCTGAAAGTTCAAATAGTTTTCCATCACTTTCATCTATTGCTTTTTTTACATCGTTATAACAACCATTTCTTTTTACAGAGCCTCCTCCATAAACAAATAAAACTTTCTTTTTATTTACATATTCTTTTAAATCTTTAACTGGATTATTTCTAAATAATAATTTAGTATCATTTCTTAATTGAAAATCTTTCATCTTTTTTCCTCTTTATTCATATATTTTATCCAACCACTGATCTACATCCTTTGCCCAATCACCTTGAATGCCAAAACCATGTGGATAATTATTCAATACTTTAGATTCAATATTTTTATTTAATCTCTTTAATAATTTTACCTGTTCATTAAACTGGTTATAGAATGGATCTTCTGTTCCATAGACATAATAAGTTGGGGGTAAATCAAAATCTTTAAAAGTACTTTCTTCTAAATTAGCATGTGAAAGTCTTCCATAAAATGAATATGCCATAATTAAGGCATTTGCTGTTGAAGAAACTTTATCAATTTGATCTGGTACATAATGATTGTCAATTACATTTCCATTAATATCTTGACCAAATTCTAAAACAGTTCTTCCATTAGCAATACCGCCTGCAGAAAAACCAATCAATCCTATTTTATTCTCTTCAACCCCATAATCTTTTGTATAATAACGCACCATTTTTACTGCTCTTGCAATATCTATTCCTGATTCTCTTTCACTATAAGGCTGCAAACGATAATGAATAACAAATGAAATATACTCCAGCTTAGAAAACGCTTCTGCAATATCTTTTCCTTCCGCATTTTCTGAACGAAACATAAAAGCACCTCCTGAACTTACAAGCATTGCTCCTTTTATCTGTGTTCCTTGTGGTACAGGATAAATCGTCATATAGGGTTTGAAATCAGGATCATCAAAATAATCTCCTGTATTTTCTGTATAATCTGTTTCTTTAGGTATATTTTCTTCATTCCAAAGATATCTTTTTTCCTGACTTGTTTCTTCACGCTGATTTCCATAGTAATAATCATTAACATCAATCTTTTTTTCTTTACTTGAACAACCTATAGCGCTTATGCACATGATTAAGATAATTAAAATATATTTTATTTTTTTCATCTGCTATTCTTCAATACTTTCTAACCATTCTTGTACTTTTTGAGGAGCTTGTTCCATATCATCTCTTGACATTTTATTTGATGTTATTACAATTATAAATGTCGTGTGTTACACACGGTCAATATTTTTTTATAAGATGAGGTATGATTAAATGAATCAAGAAAAACAACTATTTTCAATGAAAGAAACGTGTAAAAAAACAGGATTATCTTATGATACTTTAAAATATTATTGTAATGAAGGACTCATTCCTCATGTAAAAAGAGATAAAAATAATTATCGTGTTTTTGATGAAAATGATATTGCTTGGATCAATAGTCTATCTTGTTTAAAAAATTGTGATATGACTATTAATGAAATGAAAGAATATCTTCAATTATGTTTAAAGGGTGAAGAAACAATTCCTGAAAGACAAAGAATATTAGAAAAGAAATTAAAAAAATTAGAACATAAAGTTCAAAAAATAAATGAAAGTATTGATTTTATTCATTGGAAACAAAATTTCTATGAAGATGTTTTAAATGGTAAAGTAAAATATTTTAGTAATCTTATACAAAAAGATGATGACTTATCAAAATAAATCATCATCTTTTTTATAATCTGTTTTTTTGCTTAATTCACACCACTTATCATAGTCTTTTTGATGTTCTGCAAGCATATCATGAGCGTAGTTAACGGCATCACTTCCAAGCAATAATCTTAAAGGTGTCTTTTCACTTTCAATAGCTTGTATAATTAAAGGTGCCGCTTGATCAGGATTACCAGGTTGCTTTCCATGATTCTTTTCTTTTCAATACGTCTTGTACCAGCTGTTAAGGCATAATCTTCTATTGCTTTTGGCGATTGTGTTAAGGAGCTTCCTGTAAAGTTTGTTCTGAAAGCACCTGGCTCAACAATCATAACTTTAATTCCTAAAGGTTCCACTTCTTTCTTTAAAGATTCTGATATTGACTCTAGCGCACTTTTAGAAGCTGCATAGTAACCTGAACCCATAGAAGCATGAATAGCCAACATTAATAATCGCTCCTTGGTGTTTTGCCCTCATAAAGGGTAACACTTGTTTAATTAAAGCAACAGGTCCCCATACATTCGTCTTAAAAAGCTTACTTATATCTTGTCTTGTTCCTTCTTCTATGGCAGAACGATAACCATATCCCGCATTATTAACTAAAATATCAATAGAGCCAAAATAATCAATAGCTTGCTTTACTGCATTTCTAATACTTTCTTGATTTGTTACATCTAAAGCTATTCCTAAAGCACTTTGTGGATATTGATCAACAATTTCTTGAATTGTGTCTGTATTTCTTGCTGTTACAACAACATTATAACCTTGTTTTAAAGTTTCTTTTGCAAGGCTTCTTCCAAGGCCTGAAGAACATCCTGTAATTAACCATGTTTTTTTCATTACTTAGCTCCTTTAATTCATATGTTTTTCCCAAAATTGAATAGCATGATTGATCCAACCTTCTGCTTTTGTTCCTTCGCCTAGTCCAAAGCCATGTGGAAGTCCTTTAAATTTTTCAATTTGTGCATCTGTCCCATTTGACTTTATTTTATTAATTCTATTTTCCATCACTTGATCATCTGCAATATAATCTGCTGTTCCTACACAGGCATAAGTTGGCGGTTCATTTCCTGTTACTTCAGATAAACCCGTATATTGCATAATAACTGTACTTGGTCTAGGATAAGCTTTTTCTCCAAAAGACTCTGTTCCATAATCTCCTAACCAAGCTGCCATTCTTCCACCTGCAGATCCTCCCCACACTGAATAAGATGTCACATCAATTTTTAATTGATTTTTGTTTTCATGAATAAAAGCTACAGCTCTTGCTAAATCTTCCATCGCTTTATTAGCATCCGGTCTATAAATCAAAGCAAAAGCATTATAACCTTTTTTTGAAAGTTCCAAAGCATGTGGAAAACTATCTTGCATGGCGCCAACATACATAAATCCCCCACCTGCATTTAGGATTGCAAACTTAGTATTTTCTTTTCCACGAAAATAAAACAAACCTGTATTACGCTTTTCGGGATCAGCCCTCATTTCTTCTTCTGTATAAATATTATAAAATATTTGCTTCTTAGAATCTGCTTGTTGTTTCATATAATTAACAATTTCTACTGTTTTATTAGAATTAATATAGTTATACCAAATATACAAACTTTTTGATTCATCCAATGTCATATCTTTATCTATTTTCCTATCAACAGGAAATATTAATTTTCCATATCCTTTAAATGATGTATTATTTATTACATCATAAACTTTTGTATTTTTTGTAAAAGTATTCATATGATATCTTCCTTCACTATTAGTATTAGAATGTGCACACCCTACAACCATCATTAATAACATTCCTACTAAGATTATACTTTTTATTTTTTTCATAGGCTATAGTTCCTTTCTAATAATTAGAATACTCCCGTGAGTAACGCCCATGTCAATAAAAAAGAGAACAATCTTTTTGATTGTCCTCAAGTATCATTATATAAGAATGTTAATCATTTTCTTTTTTTCTTTTAACTAAGCAAACTGTTCCACCTGCTAATACCATCATTGATACTAATCCTAATAATTCTGTATCATCTCCTGTTTTTACTTTTGATGATGTTGGTTTATTTACTTTTGTTGTTGTATCTGTTGTTGGTTTTACTGTTGGTTTATCAGTTGTTGTTTGTCCTCCATTTGCTGGTGTTGATGGTTTTTCTGTATCACTTGGATTTTCTGGTGTTGCTGATTGTTTTACTTCTTTTGTTTGCATTGATAACCATTTCCAAGCTGTTAAATCTCCATCTTTACATTGATTTTCAAAGAATAAAGTCCATGCCCAATGTCCATCATATTGTAATGGAATTTTACTTGTTCCTGTTGTATCTAAAATTGTAGGATCTGATGGATCACCAAAGAAACGACCAGTAACGTCACTTGCATTATCAAATTGTGAATAATGGAAATTTGTTGCACCAATTTCTTTCATTTTTTCTACAATAGGAATTGATCCTTTATAACTTGAACTATCTCCTAAAGTATAAGTAGACCAAACTGGGAATGTTTTTAAATAATTCAATTGTTCATCTGTAACAGTATTAATATCAAATTCATGACACATTGGGAATGCTGCTGCAAAATATCCCATATGACTTAAAACCATATCATAAACCATATTTCCACCATTAGAACATCCACCAATAATAATTCTATTAGCATCAATATCAGGATGTGATGTTACATAATTATCAATTAATTCAAATAAACTTTCTCTCCATTTAGAAGGTGTTGCTCCACTTGTATAATTACCATCTTTATCTACTGGCCAACCATATCCTTCAGGACATTGTGGAACAAGAACATAAGCTCCTTGGAAATTACTTTGGAATTCATCGCTAATCAAAGATGTAACCTTATTACCTAAATAAGCAATTTCAGGATTTGTTCCTCCTTCTCCTGCACCATGTAACCAAACAACAAGGGCATTCTTTTTATCATCTTTTTCTGGAGTAAAAGATGCATATGGTAAAACATCTCCATTAGTTGCCTTAAATGTATCACTTGTAAATTGATTGATTTCTGAACAAATTTTTCCATCTCCTTCTAAATCAATTTTTTCTGCAACATTTAAAGATGTTACAACTTGATGATCTGTTGTTTTTAATTCACCATTAAGCGTAATTGATAATTCATAAGGATTACACCATTCATTATATCCATTATAAACAAAGGCTGCACCTTCTCCTGTCATTGTCGGACTAACATACATTTCAAGAGCAATATAATGAGAATCTTTTGATACCTTATTTCCATTTTCATCTGAAGTATACGCTTTTAAAACATGTCGATCTGCATTAGACATTCCTACTTCCCATGTAGGTAATAAAATATTCTTTGTTTCTTCAACAGTAAATTCGTCCTCTTCATCACCGATTGAATCTGGTGTAATTTCTTTATCTAAATGAATAACTGTTTTAGTTACAGCTGGCCCCCAATCTTCTGGAACAATATAGGCTTTTTGAGTTCCTGTAGCTTCTACCATTTCAGTAGCATTAACAGGTAAAGCCATCATTGAAAATAAAGTCATTACACTTAATGATAAAGCTGCTACTTTTTTTACTTTTTTATTTTTCATATTATTTATCCTCCCAAGGGATATTAATTATTCAACTTCTTTTTTTCTTTTAACTAAGCAAACTGTTCCACCTGCTAATACCATCATTGATACTAATCCTAATAATTCTGTATCATCTCCTGTTTTTACTTTTGATGATGTTGGTTTATTTACTTTTGTTGTTGTATCTGTTGTTGGTTTTACTGTTGGTTTATCAGTTGTTGTTTGTCCTCCATTTGCTGGTGTTGATGGTTTTTCTGTATCACTTGGATTTTCTGGTTGATCTGGTGTTGTTGGTTGATCAGGAGTGTCTGGAGTGTCTTCTTTTGACCAAACAACATCTTTAGCAAAGTTATATAAACATTGTGCCCAAGTATAGATATCATGTGAACCATATACAAATCCACCATCAATGAAGTTTTCACTTGGCATATATTTTGCTCCCCAATCACGGATTGTTTCATAAGCTCCATATAAACCAAATCCATTAGCGTGAACTGCAGTATCGTAGTTACCTGCTTGAGTATAGATTACTGAATTTAATAAATCTTGAGAAGGTTCAATATTTTCATAAACTTCTTGTAAGTAAGCTTCTCCATTTTCTCCTCTTAATTTACTAGCATCATATTGGAATCCTTCTTTGAATGTTGCATTTCCAATATTACATCCAGAGAAAATACCAAAATATCCAAATTTATCTGCATGATGGAATGCCATATATGTTGTTGTCATAGATCCCATAGAGAATCCTGCGAAAGCTCTATCCTTAGCTTCTTTTGAAACATTATAATTTGCTTCCATGTATGGGATAATGTATTTAGTAACGTTTTCACCAATTTGGTAATAATCCCAACTATATAAAGTATTATCCATAGATACAACAATTGCTTCTTGATCTGGATTTTCAGCAATCATATGATCCATAACGTTTTCACCTTGTGGTTGATTCATCCAATAAGTTTCATTACCACCATCACCATGGCTTAAGTAAATAACTCTATATGGTGTTTCTCTATTAGCATCATATCCAGCTGGTAAGTATACTTCTAAATCTTGATGTTCACTTCTAGTTCCTTTATATTCTACATATTGAACAGTTCCTTTATTAGAACCTTCATAAGGTGTCATATAATCTAAGTTAGGAGTGCTTCCTTGTTTTTCGCTATATTTACCATAAACAATACTATGTGTGATATCTCCAGTTTCTGAATCACTGTTTGCTTCGTTTGCACGGCAAGGTGATACATTCTTTGGATCATCTACACTAACAGTTCTTACTTGATCTTCACCAGGTAATTTATAATTAATTTGATAATAATAGTAATGAGCTCCACTAATCATAGGAACACTAATAGTATAGTTTCCACTTGCATCTTGTTCTAGGTTTTCAAATGTCCATTCCCCACTCCATGTAGTAGGATGTACGTTTGCAGCAAAGTCTCCAGGTTGATAATCTAATAAACTATGACCTCTATCTTCACCTACTTCATAGCTACTGTGTAATCTAAATGATCCTACTAAGTTAACTCCTACGATTTCTGCATCTTCAGGAATTGGTTCTAATAATTGGCTTCTTGGACTTCCATCTTTATTAGCTAAATCAGCTTTTAGGTTATAAACAAAGTGAGCTGTATATCCTGATTTAGAATTTTCGTCAGCTACGACAGTTACTCCTTCCTTATAAGTTGTTGCTTCTTGTAGTGCAACTCCATTATCTGCACCTTCAACTTCAGTTACAACACTTGCATCAGTTGTGTTATCTCCTTCTAATGCACTTACTGTTCCAACAGCTGTTGAAAATACCATCATTGCACTTAGCGACATTGTCGCAAATCTTTTCATCTTGATGTCTTTCATTCTATTTCTTCCTCCCATAAACATGATAGCGTTTTTTATAAAGCGCTTTCAATGAGAGAAAAGTGCAATAAATCCCATAAGTAAAATTATTATTTTTATAACAAGTTATTTTATAAAATGATAAAAATATATGATTTTTCTAAATGTTAGAGTGAATAATTTGTGTATTTATTAAAATACACAAACTTAATATAATTCAATATTTCTATTACAATTGAATTTTCTATTTCATTATGATGTGTATTAATGAGTTGAATAAACTCATCAAAGTTAAAAATATTATCAAACATCATATTTTGTGAAATAGCCACTTTTTTTACTTTGGTATTATTAAGCTTTAAAAAATAAGGTTTATTTAAAGTAACGATTCTACCTGTAATCGTAATTAAAAAAATCAAATCATCTTTTTGATAATGTGCTTTCGTTTCTTTAAATCCAATTTGTTCAAAACAAAAATCTTTTCCAAACAAAATCATATCTTCCACAAAATTAAGTGTTAACAATAAAGGATAAACAGCACCTATCATATGAATCTTACGCGCGTTATAAATCAAATTCACAACACGCTCTATACAACCATTAAAATCATCAATATTGTCTTTCAATCCTATTCTTGAATAAAACTGTTCGCTATTAAATTGTCGATATCTTTTTTTAATTTGTTCTATTCTACCCTCTTTCGTATTAATCAACATCCCTTTTAAATGTTTATAATTATCTAACCCTAGTTGTTTACAAAACTTATTAATTGTTGTTGTACTTGTTCCACATTCATAAGCTAATTTATCTATTGAAATTTTTTCAATTTCATTAATATGTTCTAATATATACTGTGCTATAAAAGAATAAGCATCTTGATGAAATGAATTAAAAACATATAACAACATGACAGATATAATCGTATTCACTTTATCACCCCTTTAATTTTAAAGTTAATATCATATCAAGTTTATTAAAAAATATTTTATAGAAATAATCATAATATGTATAAGGTAAAGATAAACAAATATCTGTTTCACTTTGACTATTTTGTCCTATATATATAATTTGTGCAGGAGTTTTATTAATACTATTAATAGCATCATTTTGAATAAATACAAGCTCCTTAAAAGTATTCCAGCTAACATAAGGATCAATAATAATAATCAAATCATTTTCATCTAAAGAATCAAATAATTCTTTTTGATTTTCTTTAGATAACGACATACTTGTAATAACTTCTTTTTGATTAAAATGACAATAAGAAACAAAATATTGAAAACAGTTTATAAAATCTTTTTGTCCATAAAACATAATTCTTTGACTACTTTTTATTTTTTCACAAATTCGATCAATTTGCAATGATACTGCTTGTTCACATTCTTTTAAAAAATCTAATATCATTGTATCTAAAATTTGTAAATCATGATTTTCAAAGAATTGCATTTTACTTTTAACTTCACTTGCTTCTAAATAAAGATCATTTATAAATTGTGTAACTCCTTTATAGCCTATTTTTTGACAAAAGCGAATAATCGATGCTTGAGATATTTTTGTCTCTATACTTATTTCTTTTAAATTCTTTTTTTCTATCGTGGATAAATTGGATAGTAGATATTTAGATAAAATATATTCAATTGTTTGGTTATTATGCGTTTGTTGAATTAGTTCTAATTTATCAATAATATACATATTTTCTCTCCAAAAGAACAGAATTGTTCTTTTTATACTTATTTTTATTTTAACGAGAAATATCAAAAAAGTACATTATCGATATCTCATACCACTATAACTATAAGTTATACAAAAAAGTGAGACCTGAGTCCCACTATTTTCTTACATATTTTAAATATAAACCTGATTTCATTAAAAGATCACTTTGTTTTAAATCAAATGTTTGACCTATGTATTCATGACAATCTTCAAAAATATTAGGTTGTTTTTCTTCTCCTGATAAAACAGGAGAAACAACAAGACTTAATTCATCTATTAAATCATCTTTAATAAAGTAGGTATTAGTAATTCCTCCGCCTTGTAATAAAAGCTTTTTAATAGAGAATAAATTATAAAGTTTTTCTAATGCAAGTCTTAAATCTATTTCCTCTTTACCTACAAATAAATAAGAAATATTTAATGTTCTTAAAGTATTAAGGTATTGGTTGGAAACATTTTCTGTAAGAATCACAATTAAATTTTTATCTTTAAGTCTTGTATTTTGATAAACAGTTTCATCCCAAATGATTTCTCCTTGAGGATCAATGACAACAATCCACTGATGTTTATCATCTTGATATACATAATCTGTTTTTGGTAATTGAGTATTTATTGAGGTTTGAGTTAATTTTTGTTTTGAAAACATTTCTTTAGCAGTTGTTGTTCCATAAATAATCGCATCCCCATTATAATCTTTAGAAATATCGCTATAAATCTTTGCAAGTTCTAATGTTTGTTTTTCTCTAAAGAAACCACCGGCAATTTTTCCATCTATTGATTGTAACATATGGCATATGACATATGGTCTATTCATATGATC
This sequence comes from Faecalibacillus sp. H12, assembly GCF_013361255.1. Classification (NCBI taxonomy): domain Bacteria; kingdom Bacillati; phylum Bacillota; class Erysipelotrichia; order Erysipelotrichales; family Coprobacillaceae; genus Faecalibacillus; species Faecalibacillus sp. H12. Next base: position 32,351 of record NZ_JABWDK010000007.1, read on the forward strand.
CCTCCAATACCTTTATTTTTAGTATTTAACTTCCATTAAAGTTTCTTGTAATTGTACAGATGAAGCATTTGTATTTTTAACTTCTTTTAAATCTGCATAATTTGTGACTAAAACAGGAGTTTCTAAAGTATAACCAGCTTCTTTAATTTTATTCATATCAAATTCAACAAGTAATTGACCTTGTTTAATTTGATCCCCTTGTTTAATATGGGCAGTAAATCCTTCACCATTAAGTTGCACGGTATTAATACCAATGTGAATAAGTAATTCAACGCCTGCATCACTTGTAATACCAATTGCATGTAAACTTGGGAATAAAACAGTCACTGTACCCGTTACAGGAGCATAAACTTTTCCTTCTTCTGGTAAGATCACAACACCTTTTCCTAAGGCACCTGAGGCAAAAGCAGCATCGCTTGATTCTTCGATTGGTTTTACTTCTCCTTTAATTGGAGCTAAAATTGTTTCTTCTTCTAATTTTGTCACTTCTTTATTTTCAACTTGTTGATCGTTTGTTTTATAGAAAATCATTGTTAAAACAAAACCAACAACTAATGAAACAGCTCCCGCAATTAATGAAACAATCATTCCTGTCGCATTTCCTTTTGGTGAAATGAAGTTTACAACACTAAAGATTCCAAGACCACCAATAACATATTGTTTTACTGCAACTGTTCCCATGATAGCACCACCAACAGCTCCACCAATACAAGAGAAGACAAATGGTGTTTTTTCAGGTAATAAGAAACCATAAATAGCTGGTTCTGTTACCCCACAAAATGCTGAAATCACACCTGGAATTGCAAGTGCTTTTTTATTTTCATCTTTTAATTTTAAATACATCGCTGCAAGAACACCTGTTGCCGCAAATGTTGTTCCTAACATACCTGGTAAAATTGTATCATATCCTAAATTTCCAATATTAACCATCGCCATTGGTACAAGTGCCCAATGTAAACCAAAGATAACTAAACATTGCCATAATGCACCAATGACAAAAGCAGTTACGATTGGTGAAAAAGCATAAAGTCCAGCAAACATATTTGATAAAACTGTTGTTAATAAACTTACAACTGGCCCAATAACTAATAAACCAATTGGAAGTGAAATAATTAAAACAAAGAATGGAACAAAGAAGTTTTGTAACATTTCAGGTACGAATTTCTTCGCAATCTTTTGAATTTGAGCTGCTAAAGCAACAATACAGATAACTGGTACAACAGTACTTGTATAGTTACCTGAAACAAATGGAATACCTATAAATTTTGTATAGTAAGATCCAATGAATGGTAATGTTCCAATTGCTTTTCCTGCAGCTGATAATGTATCTGTTTGAATTGTTGGATAACAAAGTGTTGCTCCAATAATCATTCCGACAATAATATTGACATTGAATTTTTTAGCTGCTGTATATCCTAAAATAATTGGTAAAAAGTTAAAAATAGAATCACCAATTGCATTTAAAATCATATAAGTTCCACTATTATTGAAACTTGATCCTAAAATAAATACTAATAAAGCATTTAAACCTTTAATGATCCCTGCTGCACATAATGGCCCTAAGATAGGTTGGAAACATCCTGAAATAATATCAATTAACTTATTGAAAAGTCCTTGTGGTGCTTCTTCTTCTACTTGTTGAGTCCCATTACTAATACCTGCAAGTTCACATACGTCTGCATATACTAAAGGTACATGATTTCCAATAACAACTTGATATTGCCCTGCTGATTTCATCACAGTGACAACACCTGGGTTATTTTTTAATGCTTCATCATTGGCTTTTGATTCGTCTTTTAAACGAAAACGTAATCTTGTAACACAATGTGTTAAGCTGTTGATGTTTTCCTTTCCACCAACATTTTCCAAAATCTCTTTGGCTAAATTTTCATACTTACTCATAATTTTCCTCCATCTTTCTAAGTATTGAAATTTGAAGGTTTGGCCAACTTAATGTCACCATCCAATTAATGACTATTTCCAAGATAAACTACACGATGTATATGGATCGTTAAATAAAGTTTTTCTTCGTCATAAAGTTCATAGTTATATTGATTTTTTATGTACATCGCAATTTTTTCGACACATTGATAGGCATTGACATATTTTACTTGAACCACTTCCAACAAATCATCTTCTTGTTTGTTTTGTTTTTTGTGTTCAACTAAACGTTGTGCAAAAAATTTCAAATGGGTAATAAAACGATAGTAATAAGCACTTTCTTCATTAAATTCTATCTTGAAGTGATAACGTACAATATTTTCGATTTCTTGCATGATCTTCGTAATTTCATACATGTCATGAACATCTTCATCTAATTGTCCATTGACAATATGTAAAGCAATAAATCCTGCTTCATCATTTGGTAAAAGCACACCTGTTTTCTTTTCAATAATTTCAAGAGCCTTTTTCCCTATTTGATATTCTTCTTTATAAAATCTTTGAATATCCCATAATAAAGCATTCTTCACTAAAATATTGTCTTTTGCTCTAACAACAGCTGTATAAATGTGATCAACCATAGAAATATAAATATTATCATTTAAAGCTTTTCCTAAACTCAATCTTGCTTCATCCATGATTTCTTCACCAATTTCTAAATATTCTAAAGGAATATCCACAACAAGTTCTTTAAATCGACTTAAAACTTCTTGGTTTTGTAGATAAAAAACTTTATCAATTATCTTTGGTTCTATCGTATCCCCTGTTTTCTTTTTAAAACAGATTCCTCGACCCATCACAATCTTTTCTTCGTTATTTTCAATAACGACAGCTACATTGTTGTTTAAAACTTTGCTTATTTCCATAATCACCCCTCCAAAATAAAAACCTATTTATTGCGCACTTAAAAAGGGTGGCAATAAATAGGTTTAGCTTGTACTTAAACAATCACTATCCTATAAACTACTCGAACATGATATCACAAAATTAAAACGGTTACAATCTTTTTTATCTATTGAATAGCCATCCCATGATATGTTCATCATTCGCAAATAAATGACCGCCATATCCATGTTCATTTGTTATGCCTTGACTTGTAAAATATTCTTTATTTTTCACATCTAAAATAACAAGCTGATCTATTTCTTCTTGATTTAATCCTTCTTTTTTATATAAACTTACAATTTGTTGGTAAGCTTCTTTAAAAGGAGTTGAACCATAGTATTCATCTTCTTCACCAATCACAAAATAAATTGGTGTTTTATTTTTGACAACTTTATTAAAATTCCCATCCCATTTTGAAGAACACATTAAAGCAGCTCTATAGAGTTCAGGCTCATTCGTTAAAATCCAAGAAAGCGTTTCGCCACCACCAGAATAACCACTAATATAAACTTTATTTTTGTCAATGTTATAATGTTTTAAAAAATATTTTGTCAAAGCAATCGTTTGATTGGCTGATAATTCATCCCAATCTTCTAATTGTGGTGCTAAAACAATCATTTGAGCGTTATAGTTTTGACTTACAAAGCCAAATTCTTCTGTCTCTAAATTTTTTCCAACACCTTGAAAATATAAACCTTGATAACCTGGTAAGGTTATATATAAAGCATATGATTGCCTTTTATCATACGCTTTAGGAATATAAGCATTATAGTGTATATCTCCATATTGATCGTCTTGGAATACGTTATCCAACGAAAAATTCTTATAATATTTAGTACCTGTAGTTATTTGAATTTTAGAGTTTTTTTGAGATTGAATGTCTGAATTTTTATTTATATAGAGATAGCTACTTAAAATTATCAGGCACACTATAATGCATATGTTTTTCTTTTTTAACGTTTTAAACCACAAATCATTTCTACAGTTGCTGGATCATAGTGAGAGAAGAATGAACTTGTGTCTTTATTAAGTGAAGTAATTGTTTGCATATCTTCTTCACTTAATTCAAAATCAAAGATATTTAAGTTTTCTTGCATTCTTTCTTTTCTGACTGTTTTAGCTAAAGGAACAATTCCTCTTTGTACAAGCCATCTTAAAATAACTTGTCCAACTGATTTATTGTATTTGTTTCCAATTTCTACAAGTGTTTCATTTGTGAAGATACCATTTTTACCTTCCGCAAATGGTGCCCATGCTTCTAATTGTACACCGTATTTTGTATTGTAAATTAAAGCTGTATCTTGTTGATGGAAAGGATTCACTTCTACTTGGTTAACAGCTGGTACAACTTCTGTATCTAAAGCTAAATCCACTAAACGATCTGGATAGAAGTTAGATACACCAATAGCTTTAATTTTTCCTTCTTTATATAAATCAATTAAAGCACGATAAGCTCCATGATAATCTTTAAATGGTTGATGTAATAAAACTAAATCAAAATAATCTAATTGCATTTTCTTTAATGATTCTTCTACAGAAGCTTTTGCCTTTTCATAACCATAATTAGAAATCCATACTTTAGTAGTAATAAATAATTCTTCTCTTGGTACACTTGTTTCTTGAATTGCTTTACCAACAGCTTCTTCATTTCCATAAGATTGTGCAGTATCAATTAAACGATATCCTGCATCGATTGCATCTAAAACAACTCTTTTACATTCTTCTTCATCTTTAACTTGGAAAACACCAAAACCAACAACTGGCATTTTCACTCCATTATTTAATGTTTTGTATTCCATAATTATTCTCCTTCTTCAAAATTACATTTTGTTGTGGCAAGTCTTTGTAAAGATTCTTTAGTCACTTTATAAAATTGTGTATGTTTATTCACTTTTTCAATTTCTTTCATTTCTTCATCTGTTAGTTCAAAATCAAAGATTTGTGCGTTCGCTTCAATATGATCTAATGATTTACTTCCCGGAACAAGACCAAATCCCATTTGAAGATGCCATCTTAAAATAATTTGTACCGTTGATTTATGATATTTCTTTGCAAGTTCTACAAAGATTGCCTCTTTTAACATTTCACTATTTCCGTGACCTAAAGGATACCATGATTGAAGCTGTATATGATTTTTCTTACAAAAATCATATACATGTTCTGCTGGATAATAAGGATGACATTCTACTTGCATAATCATTGGTGGTATTTCACATTGATCCATGATTTCTTGAATTTGTGAAACTTGGAAATTAGAAAGTCCAATCGCTTTGATTTTTCCTTCTTTATAGGCTTTTTCTAGCATCTTATAAGCATAGATATAATTATTAACGGGATGATGTAAAATCATAACATCAATATAGTCTACGCCTAATCTTTTTAAAGTATCATCAATAGCGTGATCATTTTCATAAAGTGTAGGTCCTAATTTTGTTTCTAAATAATAATCTTCTCTTTTTAATCCTGATTGTTTTAAACCTTTTCCTACTTCAACTTCATTTCCATAACGGTTGGCTGTATCAATGAGTTGATAGCCATGGTTTAAGGCAAAAGCTACATTGTCTTCAATTTGTTTACCAAATTGTTGAATGGTACCAAATCCAAGTTGAGGGATTTGGTACCCATTGTTTAAAGTAATAAAATTAGTCATGAATTTTTAACCCCATTAAACGTGTTTCGTTGGCAGGATCTTCAGGATTATGAGATGGTTTGTTTGTATCTAAGGCTTGCATTGCTTTCATTTCTTCATCTGTTAATTCAAAATCAAAGATATCAATGTTTCCTTTCATTCTTTCTTCATTTGTAGATTTAGGTAAAGAAATAACTCCTTCTTGATAAATCCATCTTAAGATAATTTGACCAGCATTTTTATGATATTTTTTAGCTAATGAAACAATTGTTTCATTTTCTAATAAATCTTTATTTCCATGTCCTAATGGATACCATGCTTCTAAACGAATATTGTTTTCAGCCATTACTTTTCTTAATTCTTTTTGTTGAACAAATGGGTTAAATTCTACTTGGTTAACTGCTGGCATTACAGTCATAGCGTCTTTAAATTTATTCCATAAGTTCACAGTAATATTAGAAATGCCAATAGATTTGATTTTACCTGCTTGATACGCTTCTTCTAAAGCTTTCCAAGCTCCTAAATAATCACCATAAGGTTGATGTAATAAATAAAGATCAATATAATCTACTCCTAATAATTTCATAGAAGTTTCAATACCTTTTTTCGCATTTTCATAACCATAATCTTGTAACCATAATTTAGAAGTAATAAAGATTTCTGAACGATCAATACCACTATCTTTAATTGCTTTTCCTACATCACTTTCGTTGCAGTAACCAGCAGCTGTATCAATATGACGATATCCTGCTTTTAAAGCAGCTAAAGTTGCATCATAAGTAGGTCCATCATTAGGAATCATGAAGACTCCAAATCCTACTGCTGGGATTGTTTGTTTATTATTTAATTCAAATGTTTTCATTATTATCTCCTCCAATATCTATCTTTATTTTAGTTTTAAATTCTATAAATGTACAATATAAATAGTGCATGTTAGTATAACTGGAAGTTATACTTGTTGGTTTGCTTCAATAATATCTTTTAGACTTACTTTTTCATGTCTATAACGTGCATTAGGATTGGCGTCTTTCAATTTTGTGATGATAGCCTTTGATGGACAGTTTTGTGCACATGCTAAGCAAAATTCACAGGTATTTTGTTTTCTTTTAGCCTTTTTATCTTCAATATAGAAAAGACCTCTTGGACAAACCTTTGTACAAATACCACAGCCAACACATTTATCAGTTACCGTAATTTGTTCACCATTAATGAGTTCTGGATTTTTCGCAAAGATTTCTTTGGCAGAAGCATGGAAATCTCTTCCTGCCTGTGTTGCTTCAGGAATTTCTTCTTTTTTATTTTGGATATCTTGAAGTGCTTGTTGGATTTGTTGTTCAACATTTTTATTCATTGCTCTTTGTTCATTCATATCAAAAGATGGTAAGTAGTTATCTACCATTAAAATAGAATGAATATAATTTACATGTCTTCCTTTTTCTTCTAATAAGCGTGCGATACATTCAGGAGCATCTGTGACATCTTTTCCATAAGTTAAAATCAAATAGAAATAATCTGTTTCAAATGTTGCCTTTTCTAAAAACTCTAAAACAATTTTGGGTGCTTCTCCTGCATAAACAGGATAAACAATTCCTATTTTTTCATCTTTAAAATTTAAGTTTTCTTGATGTAAGATTTGAGGGATACTGATGGGCTTTTCTTCAATTTGTCTCGCCACATACAAACTATTCCCTGTACCTGTAAAGTAAAATAACATATTCCTTTCTCCTTTTAATCATGTATTTTATATTTATTAAGCCATTTTGCGGTCATATAATTTTGATGATCAATAATTTCACTATAACCCAAATCAAGTTGTTCTATTTGTTTTTTATCTTCTTTATCTAACTGAAAATCAAAAATATCTATATTTTCTTTCATACGCTTTAAATGTGTGGTTTTAGGAATGGCAATAATGTGATTTTCTAGATGCCATCTTAGAATAATTTGTGAAACTGATTTTTGATGTTTTTTCGCAATATCTAATAACATTGGATGATGAAAGATATCACGTTGTCCTTCATTTAAAGGACCCCATGCTTCTAACAGACAATCACATTGTTTTAAAACACATTTTTGATTTTTTTGTTGATAGAAGGGATGAAACTCAAGTTGATTGATCATAGGGTGTATCAAACTATTCATATAAAGATCCATGAATCTTTCTGGTGAAAAGTTACAAACACCAATTGCTTTGATTTTGCCTTGTTGATAAAGTTCTTCCATAGCTTTCCATGAGCCATAATAATCACCATAGGGTTGATGAATTAAATAAAGATCTAAATAATCAACTCCTAAGTTTTCTAATGATTGATGAAATGCCTGTAACGTATTTTCATAACCGGCATCTTGAACCCATACCTTTGTTGTCAAATAGATTTCTTCTCTTTTAAGTTTTGATTCTTTAATGGCTTCCCCTATTTCTTTTTCATTTTGATAAGAAGCGGCCGTATCAATCAAACGATAACCAGCTTCAAAGGCTTTTAAAACACACTCTTTTGTTTGTTTAGGAGGTATATGTAAAGTACCGTATCCTAACATCGGTAGTTGATAACCATTAGCCAAAGTTATATATTCCATATCTTGTTCCTCCTTACATCTTTATTGTAGATTTCAAAGAAACAAAAGTACAATATCAATAAATCATATCACTATAACTATCAGTTATACAAAAAAAGCTATCCGAAGATAACTTTTTACATACATTCTAATAAGATATCATAGACTTCTTCTTTAGTAAGAGTACGAGGATTTGTTTTGATAAGGTTTGTTGTATCTGCCACTTTCTTTAATAAATCATTTGTGATTTCAACTTTAGATTTTAATTCAGGTAAAGTTGTTGGTAAATGACATTCTTTAATAAAGTTTTGAAGTGCTTCTAAACCTTCTTCAGCTGTTTTTTGATCAAACACAACTTGGGCAAAACGTGTTAATTTTTCTCTGGCATCATTTAAAATATGATAACAATAAACAGGTTGAATAACGGCTAAACCTTGTCCATGATTACAATCCGTAAAAGCTCCTAATTGATGTTCAATTTGATGCACTTGGAAGTCTGTTTGACGACCACATTTTAAAATACCATTTTCAGCCATGGCTGAATCCCACATTAAATTACTTCTTGCTTGCTCATCATTGATATCTTTTAATAAACGTCTCATATTCACAACGGTATTTTTCATAATGGCTAAGGCCACATCATCTGATACATTGTCTTGATCTGAATTTCCTAAATAAGTTTCTAAAGCATGACTTAATGTATCAAAGGCACCTGATAATACTTGCATTGATGGAACCGTCAATGTATAAGCTGGATCAAGAACTGCAAAATCAGCAGTTGAAGCAAAGATACCACCTTTCCAATTCTTTTCTTCATGAGTAATAACAGCCCCACCATTCATTTCAGCACCTGTTCCTGAAGCTGTCACGATAGCACCCATTGGAATCCCTTCTGTTGGAAATTTACCATGAACATATTCCAAATTCCAAATATCTTCATCAATAACTGCTTGACTAGAAATGACTTTACAACAATCAATAACACTTCCTCCACCAACAGCTAAAATAAAATCAATTTTTTCTTTTTTTACAAGTTCGACTCCTTCTTGCACTTTTTTATATGTTGGATTGGACATAATCCCATTAAATTCAATTACTTCTTTGTTTTCTTCTTTTAATAAAGAAACAATTTCATCATAGATTCCATTTTTCTTAATAGAACCTCCACCATAAGCTAATAAAACTTTACTTCCATATTTCTTTAATTCATTTGAAAAAGCAGTTTTTGCACTTCCTTCTCCAAAATAAACATTTACTGGATAAGAATAATTAAATGTTTTCATTTTATAAGCCCCCTTTATCTCTTATCTATTACAATGTGATTATAATTTACGGTTGTAACTATCGGTCAAGAAGAATATAATTTTTTTTGAGGTGATTCTTATGTACACAATGATGCAAGTTTGTCGTAAACTCGATATGACTTATCAAACTTTAAAGTATTATTGTAATGAAGGACTTGTTCCCAACGTAAAAAGAAATAAAAATAATCGTCGTATTTTTGATGAACATGATGTAAATTGGATCAAAGATCTTTCTTGTTTAAAGAAATGTGATTTTAGTATTCAAGAAATGAAAGAATACTTAGAACTTTGTTTACAAGGACCTTCTACAATTGAAATACGCAAAAAAATGCTTTCTAAAAAAAGAAAAAGTCTTGAAGATACGATTCAACAACTTGAGGAAAGTATTGATTATATTGATTGGAAACAAAACTTTTATGATGATGTTTTAAGTGGTAAAAAACCTTATGTAAGTAATTTAATTAATTTAGATAAACAAAACGAACAAGATTAAACTTGTTCGTTTTCATTTAAATCATCTAAACATAACTTTGTAATTCCATCAAGCATATAATACCAAGATTCTTTTATGATATAAATTTCTGGGAGAAATTCTTGAGGAATAAATGATAATAAACCTTCTTTTATTTCTTCTTTATCTGGTGTCATGGGTGAAAAAAGTGCAATAGCTTCAGGACCTATGATAGAAATAACTGGTAAAAGTGATTTTATGACAAGTTCTTTTACACCCGTTTGGTGCCAAGCAAGTTTTTCACAATCATCAGATAACTGCATTCTTCTTAAAAAGAAACGTATTTCTCCTGCAATTCCTTCTTTACCTAAAACAACTTGACCATTGACTAAAATACCTTGTCCACCAACACCAAAGCCAAATGGTTGTGAATGGAAAATAATATTTTTGTATTCACTATGTTCTAGTGAAAAACCTACAACCGCCGCATTGGCATTATTAGAAATGACAACATCAATATGATACTTCTTTTCTAATTCATTTTTAAAATCAATATCTTTTCCATCAATAGAAGAACGCAAATGAACATTTTCTTTAATAATTCCCGGTATCGCAATAGCAATCGCATCAAGATGTTTAACCTTCAATAAAACAGTATCAATCACATCATAAAGATCATTCGTATTTAATGTAGGTTTTATAATTATTTGTTGGTCCATAATATCATTATTATCGTAAATACGATAATAAATACGTGTTTGTGCTCTATTGGCAGATAAAACAATTGATAAAATACGTCTATTATAATGTTTACAACAATGACATTTTATTTCTTGTTTTTCTTTTTTCTCTTTTTGAAATTGATCAATTTCATTTTGAATAAATTTAATGGCACCTATGGCATCATAACCAGCAAAAATAGCCGTAGGTATTTGTAAAACAAGTTTATCTGGTAAGCTTTCTTTTAAACGTTTTAATAGATAGCCAATTTGTGGAGCAATCAAGATTACATCATAGTTTTCTACTTCTTCATAAATATTTGTATAAGCAACAGCTTCAAAATGATAATCTTCTCCTAACATTTCCACAACTGAATTCAAATTAGAAGCAAACATTGATGTTGTCAATCCTGATGAACATGAAAGCAATACTTTCAATGTTTTTTTATTTTTTAATTCAATCAATGTTTCAACCATTTCATCATAAAGTTGATGGGCATGATCTTCATCATTCAATTCAAAATGAAGATAAAATTTAACTTCTTGATCTTTATAAGAAACAATATTAAATTCAACAATTGTTCCTTCTGTCACATCAGTAAAATGAATTTCCGCCTTACCATAATCCGTATTTAACTCAATACAATCTTGATTATTTTCAATGATTTGATAATCCTTTGTTTCATGATTTTTTATCCATTCTTTAAATACACTCGACATATATTTTTCATCCATTTTATCCTCACACCTTTCATTTATTATCTAATAAAATTTGTACGATGGAATTCTTCTTTTTCTGGTAAACCATATTTTTCTTTACCATCATGAATACATTTCATTAAAAATGATATGTTTCTAGCAAGAACACGCATTGTTTGTAATCCTTCTTCATCTTGACTTGCTTCTCCCATTTCTCTTCCATGAATAGAATTCCAATATTGTGAAGAAGCAATTGGCATTCCTGAAATAGCAAAAAATTTATTGATTTCATCATAAGTTGAAGAAATCCCTCCACGTCTTGCGACAACAGCACTTGCTCCAACCTTCATGGTTTTATCAAACGGTGTACTATAGAACAGTCTTGTTAGAAAAGCAATTAAGGTTGCATTGGCAGAGCCATAATAAACCGGCGTTCCAACCACAAGTCCATCTGCTTCTTCAAACTTTTGAGCAATTTCATTGACACAATCATCAAAAACACAATGACCCAATTTTGTTTTACATGACATACAGGCAATACATCCTCGAATATCTTTATTTCCAATATGTACAATTTCACTTTCAATACCTTCTTGATCAAAGATTTTAACCATTTCATCAAGAGCAATCTTTGTATTTCCTCTTGGACGAGGACTTCCATTAATTATTAATACTTTCATTTTATCACTTCTCCTTTTTCCTATTCTTATTTTAATATACCGCTTACAAAATGTACATTATCATTCAATTATCTTACTATGACTCAAAGTCATAGTGTGTTATAATAACGAAAAAGGAAGTGAAACTATGATTGAATTTAACCAACTTGAACATCTTGTTGCCATTGCGAAAAATAAAACCATTTCAAAAGCCGCTGAGGAATTGTTGATTTCTCAACCTGGACTTACAAGATCCATGCAAAGATTAGAAGATGATTTAGGACTTTCTTTATTTGATCGTAAGAAAAATAAAATTGAACTTAATGAAAACGGAAAACTTGCGGTAGAATTTGCGCAAAAGTTGCTTGCTAAACGAGAAGAAATGATTAAAGAACTTACAAAACTAAGTCAAAATCATATTTCTTTTGGTTCTTGTGCACCAGCTCCTTTATGGGGTGTTGAATATGCTTTATCAAATAACATAGAAGCCCAAATTGAAAGTACTCTAGTTCAAGATGAAAATATATTGATTGAAGGACTAGAAAAAGGAGATTATTCTTTAATCGTTTTACATCATCCTTTACAAGATAAAAAATATATTTCACAAGAATTTTTAAATGAATCTCTTTATTTATCTGTGCCTCCGGCACATCCTTTAGCACCTTTTAAAGAAATATCTTTTTCTGATTTAAACGGTCAAAGTGTTTTACTTCTTTCACGCATTGGTTTTTGGAATGAAGTTTGTCAACGAATGATTCCTGAATCACATCTTTTATTTCAAGACGATCCTTCTGTTTTTAATGAACTTACCAAGATGTCCGCTTTACCTAATTTTAGAAGTGATATTACAATTCAAATAGAAGAAGCAGAAGATAATCGTATTTTAATTCCAATTACCGATAATGAAGCACATGTCAGTTATTATGCGATTTATCCAAAAGACAAAAGAAATTTATTTAAATCTATCATTAAACAAATCAAAGATATTGATTGGAAAAAGACAAAAGAGCTATCGAAATGATAGCTCTACTTATATTGTATAAACATTTTTTCAATTCTTTTTTTCATTTTCTCTTGTAAAGAATAAGGTTTAATAACTTTTACATGATCTTGTAACATCATGAGCCATCCTATCAATCCATCAGAAATAAGAACATCTTCTATAGTAAGATGATAGCGATTTTCAAAGTCTTTTTTAACAGGATGATCTTGTCCAAATTGATCAATGACTTCTCTTAAAACCACTTCATCAAAACTAATTTCAAGTGTATCCTTTTGTCCTGAAACATACATATTTATATGATCAACTTCTTGTTCTAAATCAAATTGTTCCCCTTCTTCAAAAGGGCTTTTATGATTTCTTACAAGACGCATACGATCAAGACGATAAATAGAGAGTTTATCAGGTCGTTGGTTAAAATAACCTAATACATAGTATTTAGAATCTCTTTGAATTAGTTTATAAGGAGAAATAATATAGAATTCATTATTTTCTTTATGATTTCCATGATTATGCGCAATTTCTACAAACTTATTTCTTTTGATTTCATAACTTACATATTTAAAATAAATATTTTTCTTTTCATGAATTGCTTTAATGACGGTTGTCATATTTAAAAGCAGATTATAATTTCTTGGTTGATTTTTTCTTGGTTGATTTTGAATACGTGAAAGTTGTTTACTTGAACTTAAAGTTTGTAATTTTGTGAGTAAAGCATTTACTTCATCTTCATTTAAATCATTATTGAAAAGCACACTATCCCATAGATATTGAAATTGTCCATCATTAAAAAATTCTTCATCAATACTATAGCCTTTTCGATGTTTAGTTTTAATGATTTCTTTTTGATAAATATATTTAGATAATTCATTAATATTTCTAATTGCTTGATAAATTGTTTTAATATCTACTTTAATTTGATAGTTTTCTTCAAGTAGTTTTTTTATTTCAACAGCAGGTATATAATCTAAAGATTCTTTAATAATTAAATATGTGTAATAAAGTCTATCCATAATGATCTCCTATCTAGCATACAATGTGGAATATGTCTTATCTTTATGATACAACATTTCATAACGGGATGGTGAATAATTATAAAGAGATTTTTCAAAGCGTTTAAATGATTCATCTATTGTAACAAATGGTAAATGAAAATAAGCTTGTTTATATTGTTTTTCTAATAAAAGAATAAGACTTGCTTGATAATGTGTTTGTTCATCACTCATCATTTTATAATGTGTCATACCTAAAATGACTTGATTGAGTTGATTCATTTTAAATGTAAGCAAATGCCTTACTAGACAATAAATTTCTATATTAAAATCACTATGATCTAAAATATAATAAAATAAATTATATTTATATTCGACTAATGGTTTAAAATGTTGATTGATTAATAAATTCATCATGACTAAATGATATTCCATTTCATTATAAGATAAACTACAATCAATATATCTTTTAATATTTGAAAAAAGCCATAATTGAATATTTTTTCTTTTATTTAATTTTCTTTTTAATTGAAAAACATCAATACACGTATTCATTAAATCATAAATATCTTGTTGATAAATTCCATCACTATGAATTAATAAATACGTTTTTACTTCCATAATTGATACATCTGTCATTTGTTCATAACTTTTAACTACCATTAAAATCATCCCCTTTTCTTTATCTATATTATAGGAAAATGATGATTTTTATGATTAATTTGTATCTGTTTTAAAACCAAAAAAAAGGAGTTAAATAACTCCCTTGTTTTTTAAGAATTTTCTAATTTTCTTTGTTGCCGCTTTAAGTTCTTCTAAACTATAGGCATAAGAAACACGAATATAACCTTCTCCAGCTTCACCAAAAGCACTTCCTGGCACGCAGGCTACTAACTGATCATTTAATAATTCTTCACAGAATTGTTCTGATGTTAAACCTGTTGATTTGATGCATGGGAAAACATAGAAAGCCCCTTGTGGGGTAAATGTTTTAAGTCCCATTTCATTAAATGTTTTGACTAAGAAATTTCTTCTTGCAAGATAAGCTTGTCGCATTTTTTCAATTTCTTCGTCACAATGTCTCATTGCTTCAATGGCACCATATTGAGCACATGTTGGTGCTGACATAATGACATATTGATGAATCTTTTTCATCATTTTAATAAGATATTCATTAGCAAGAACATAACCTAATCGCCATCCTGTCATCGCATAAGCTTTTGAAAAACCACTCACTAAAATAACTTGATCTTTGATTTCATCAAAAGATGCAATTGAACAGAATTTATGTTCATAAGAAAGTTCTGCATAGATTTCATCAGTTATGATCATAATTCCTGATTCTTTAAAGATAGGCACCAATTTTTCATAGTCTTCTTTTGTCATAAATCCACCTGTTGGATTACTTGGATAGTTTAAAAGAATGGCCTTTGTTTTTTCATTGATAGCTTCTTTTAAAAGTTCAGGTGTTAATTTAAATTCATTTTCTTCAGTTAAAATAATGTTTCTTACTACTCCACCAGCAAGTGCAACACCTGGTGTATAAGCAACATAACTTGGTTGTAATAAAATGACTTCATCACCTGGATTAATAATTGTTCTAAAGGCTAAATCGATTCCTTCAGATCCCCCAACAGTGACAATACATTGTTCTGGTTTATAATCTAAATTAAATCTTCTTTTTTGATATTTACAAATTTCTTTTCTTAATTCTAATAACCCTTGATTAGCAGTATAGAATGTTTTTCCTTTTTCAATTGAATAGATTGCAGCTTCTCTAATTGTCCAAGGGGTTGCAAAATCAGGTTCACCTACCCCTAAAGAAATAACACCTTCCATTTGATTAGCTAAATCAAAAAATTTACGAATTCCACTTGGTGGAATATCCTTTACAATAGGATTTACAATTTTTTCAAAATCCATTATGGAGTTACCAATAATCTTTCTGCTGCATCTTTATTATCATCCTCAACAAGTTTACCCATGTTTTTATATTGTTTCAAAACATACATTGTGGCTGTTCTTTCAATACCTTCAATAACCGCTAAACGACTATTAACGAATTTAGCAACTTCCACCATTGTTTTTCCTTTAACAATTAATAAAAACTCATAATTTCCCGCTAATAAATACATTGTATCTACTTCTGGAAAATTATAGATTTTTTTTGCAATACGATCATATCCATAATCTCTTTCAGGTTTCGCATTTACTTGAATTACTGCTGTACACACATCGTGATTTGTTTTATCCCAATTGATCAAAGTATGATAACCATAGATTGTTTTATTTTTTTCTAAATCTTTAATTGTCTTATCAACATTTTCTTCTGTTTCGTTTAAGGCGGCCGCAAGATCAACGACTTCCATTTTCGCGTTGTTTTCAATTAATGATAAAAGTAAATTTTCATCCATATCCTCTTCCTCCTTATTATGACTCTAATTATATACTAATTTAGAGGTAAGGTAAATTGAATTTTTATTAGAAATAAGAGGAGTTGTTTCTTGTCTAGATAAGTAAAGTGTTCTATAATAAATATGAGGTGAAATTATGATTATACAAAGTAAAAAAGTCTGGATTGCGGATCAATTCACGCCAGCACAATTAGAATTAGAAGATGGAATTATTAAAGAAATATATCCTTACAATGAAAAAGAAGTTACGAAAGATTATGGAGATTTAAGAATTCTTCCTGGCTTTATTGATATTCATTGCCATGGAGCTTATGGTTTTGATACAAATGATGCTAATCCTGAAGGATTAAGAAAATGGGCAAAAGGAATCGTTGATGAAGGAGTTACTTCTTTCCTTGCGACAACTCTTACTCAAAGTGAAGAAGTTCTTACAAATGCGGTAAGTAATGTCGCAAAAGTCGTAGAAGAAGGTTATGAAGGTGCAGAAATCTTAGGTATTCATTTTGAAGGTCCTTATTTAAATAAAGCACATAAAGGAGCTCAACCTGAAGAATATTGTGTAAAACCTAATATTGAACAATTTAAAAGATATCAAAAAGCTGCTCATGGTTTAATTAAATATATTACTATGGCTGTTGAAAATGATGAAGATTACGCTCTTACAAAATATTGTAGTCAAAATAATGTGGTCGTAAGTATTGGACATTCAAATGCAACTTATGAACAAGCTGTTCAAGCATACGCTCATGGAGCAAGAAGTATGACTCATGTTTATAATGCAATGACACCATTTACGCATCGTGCAAATGGTCTTGTTGGTGGTGCTTTACGTATTAGAAATATGTATGGAGAAATTATTTGTGATGGAAATCACTCAACTCTTGCAGCTTTAAATAATTTCTTTACTTCTAAAGGACCTGATTATAGTATTATGATTACTGATTCATTAATGTGTAAAGGATTCCCTGTTGGTACTAAATTTGATTTTGGTGGGCAAGAAGTTGTTATTTATCCAGATGGAAGTGCTCATTTAGTAGAAGCAGGTAACTTAGCTGGTTCTACTTTAAATGTGAACAAAGGATTAAAAATCTTAATTGAAGATGCTTTAGTTCCTGTTAATTACGCGATCAATGCATGTACATCAAACCCAGCAAGATGTTTACATGTTGATGATCGTAAAGGAACAATTGGCGTTGGTTATGATGCTGACTTAGTTGTTTTAGATAGAGATTATGAAGTTGTTCAAACTTATTGTAAAGGCATTGGGCAAAAATAATGTTTTGAGATGCTTCATGCATCTCTTTTTTTCTTATATAGAAAGCTTTTTATAGTTATTTTATGGTACAATTATTTCAAAAGGAGGCGATTTTGTGTATCGTTTTTACGTATCAAGTTACGCTAAAGGAAAAGAAAAAGGTCTTTATGTATGTACTCTAGATGAAACTAAAAATGAACTTCATTTAAATAAACATATTCCTACCGAAGATTTTCCTTCTTATGTTATTAAAAAAGATGATTTTCTTTATGTATCTTTAAAAGATGCACGTGTTGGTGAAGGAGGAGGTGTCGCAAGTTATCATATTGAAGAAGATGATTTAAAACAACTTTCTTTTTATAATTCCCATGGTCGTTCTTATACTCATTTATGTTTAAGTCCTGATCAAAAATATTTATTTACAGCCAATTATCACGTTGGAGCAACAGCTGCTTTCCCTTTAAAGGATCATAAAATTGGAGATAAACTTTCAGTTGTTCACCATCATGGTTCAGGAATTGATTTACTTAAAAGACAAACAAGTCCTCATGCTCATTATGTAGGAATTACTCCTGATCATAAATATCTTTACAGTGTTGACCTAGGTGCTGATAAAATTATTATGTATGAATTTATTAATGAAAAATTACAAGAAACATCATTAAGTCAATCTGTGATTCCTGGTAGTGGGCCTCGTCATATGATTTTTTCTCATGATGGTAAATATTGTTATCTTGTTAACGAAATTGCAAATAGTATTATGGTTTATCAATATGAAGATGGACACTTTACTTTGATTCAAGTTATTCATTGTGTACCTCGTCATTTCCATGGCTTTTCAAGTGCTGCTGCTATTCATATGACATCAAGTGGTAAACATATTATTGTTTCTAATAGAGGTCATGATAGTATTGTCCTTTATCGTGTGAATCAAGAAACTGGAAAAATCACTTTACTTTATATGGTGCATACTGGAAAAGGACCTCGTGATTTTAATATTATTGATGATCGTTATATTGTTGTTGCTAGTCAAGAAGATGATCGTTTGGAGCTTTACACATTTGATGAAGAAAAAGAAGAAATTAAGCCTACAGGAAATACCTTAGATATTATTCAACCTGTTTGTGTGGCTTTATAAAAGGAGAAAGATTATGGAATACGAAATTGTTGGAGATACTCTCCCTGTTGTTATTTGTCATTTAAATAAAGGTGAAAAAATGATTAGTGATAGTGGTGCTATGGCTTGGATGGATCCATGTATGAAAATGGAAACAAATGGTGGTGGTGCTGGTAAAATCATCGGTAGAATGTTTTCTGGTGAAACTTTATTTAGAAATAGTTATACGGCAAACAAAGATGGTTTGATTGCCTTTGCCTCAAGTTTCCCTGGAAAAATTGTCGCTATTGATGTAGAGCCTGGAAAAGAAGTCATCATTCAAAAATCTGCTTTTCTAGCTAGTGAAGAAAATGTAGAAACATCGGTTTTCTTTAATAAGAAATTTTCTTCTGGTATATTTGGTGGTGAAGGTTTTATTTTAACAAAGATTTCAGGACACGGAACATGTTTTATTGAAATTGATGGAAGTACCGTAGAATATAATTTACTACCAGGTCAACAAATGGTTATTGATACCGGTTATCTTGCAATGATGGATGCTACTTGTAAAATGGATATCCAATCAGTTCCTGGTTTAAAAAATAAATTTTTAGGAGGAGAGGGATTATTTAATACAGTGGTTACTGGCCCTGGTAAAATTGTGGTTCAAACAATGCCTATTTCAGCAGTCGCAAATTCACTTGCAAGATTTTTCCCTCAAGGTAAATAATGAAGAAATTGTTTTGTTTTGATATTGATGGTACTTTAAGAACAACCACAGATCATCAAGTACCAGAAAGCACTGTCAAAGCTTTAAACTTATTAAGAGAAAAAGGACATCTTTTACTAGTTTCAACAGGAAGAAGTGTGGATTCTTTAAAAAATACACATATTTATGATACTTTTTCTTTTGATGGCTATGTATGTAATAGTGGACAAGCTTTATTAGATAAAGATTTAAATTTAATTCACAAAGAAAATCTTTCTCGAGAAGTGGTTTTAAAAGCTCTAGAAGCTTCTAAAAAACATAACATTCCTTTAGCACTTAAATGTACACCAAGAATTATTAATATGGAACCAAATGAAGATGTCATTCGCTCATGTAATTATTTCAATAACCCTATTCCAACTGTAGGTACATATACAAATCAAGAAGTAGGTGCCATGATTGCCTATGGTCCTTTAGGATATGATTATCAAGAATTTAAAGCTATTGATGAATTAGATGTAATGGTTGGTGAAAGTAGTTATGCAGATATTACAATCAAAGGCATTTCTAAAGCAACAGGTATTGCTTATTTTATGAAGTTATGGAATATAGATAATTATGTCGCTTTTGGTGATTCTTTAAATGATGTTGAAATGTTTAAGCATGCATCGTTTTCTATTTGTATGGGACAAGGAAATAGTGATTTAAAGAGATTAAGTGATTTTGTGACAACTTCTATTGATGAAGATGGCATTTATTACGCATGTAAAGAATTAGGTTATATCCAATAAGATATAACCTAATTTTTCATATAAAAAAGAACAATGCTTTAGTATTACTACATTGTTCTTTTTAGTTTTATCTTAATTTTGTAATATCAATTAATGATGGTACACCTTGTTTACGTTTTTCAAGTGAATCAATAAGTGCTTTTGCTGTATCAAGTGACGTATAAATTGGAATACCTGCTTCTACGGCAAAACGTCTAATTAAGAAGCCATCTTTTAAGTTATCATTTCTTGTTGGAATATCGATTACTAAATCAACTGTATCCGTAAACATTAAGTCAAAGATTGTATTTGTTTTTTCACAGATACGATTGACAAAATGTACAGGTACATCATGTTCTTTTAAGAATTTATATGTTCCTTCTGTTGCATATAAATCATAACCAAACATATAATATTGTTTAGCGATTGGTAAGAATTCTTCTTTAGAAGAATCTTTAATTGTACAAATGATATTCTTTCTCTTAGGTAATTGAATACCTGTTCCCATGAATGCTTTATAAATAGCTTCATCTAAGTTTTTAGAAATACCTAAAACTTCACCTGTTGATTTCATTTCAGGTCCTAAAGAAATTTCTGCACCTTTGATTTTTTCAAATGAGAACACTGGCATTTTAACTGCAATTGTTTCTTTTTCCGGAACAATTCCATAAGAATATCCTTGTTCTTCAATTGTATGTCCCATAATTGCTTTTGTAGCAATGGCAACAATTGGGATATCTGTAACTTTTGAAATATAAGGAATTGTTCTTGAAGATCTTGGGTTAACTTCAATAACATAAACTTGATCTTCATAAACAATGAATTGAATATTGATTAATCCCACAACATGTAATGCTTTAGCAAGACGTTTTGTATAATCAACGATAACATCTTTGATTTCTTGTTTGATTTTTTGTGGTGGGTAAACAGAAATACTATCTCCAGAGTGAACTCCCGCACGTTCAACGTGTTCCATAATACCTGGAATTAAGATACCATGTCCATCACAAACTGCATCAACTTCAACTTCTTTACCAGATAAGTATTTATCAATTAAGATTGGATGTTCTTGGTATTGTCTATTAATGATTTTCATGAACTTTTTAATATCACCATCATTTAAGGCAATTTCCATACCAGCACCACCTAATACATAAGATGGTCTTACTAAAACTGGATATCCTAATTTATTAGCAACTTCAATGGCTTCTTCTGTTGTAAAGACTGTTGAACCTCTTGGACGGTCAATATGACATTTTTCAAGAATTTCATCAAATCTTTCTCTATCTTCAGCTGCATCTACATCATCAGCATCTGTTCCTAAGATTTTAACACCCATATCTGTTAAAGCTTTTGTAAGTTTAATGGCTGTTTGTCCCCCAAATTGCACGATGGCTCCATCTGGTTTTTCAATATCAACAATGCTTTCTACATCTTCAGCAGTTAATGGTTCAAAATATAAACGATCTGCAATATCAAAGTCAGTTGATACTGTTTCAGGGTTGTTATTAACAATAATTGTATCGTATCCTGCTGCTTTTAAGGCCCATACACAATGTACCGAACAGTAATCGAATTCGATACCTTGTCCTATACGAATTGGTCCTGATCCTAAAACCATGATTTTTTTCTTTTCTCTTTGAGGTTCTACTTCGTTCACTCCACCTTGAATTGAATAGTAATAAGGTGTTTGTGCATCAAATTCTGCCGCACATGTATCAACAACTTTATAAGCTGAAACAATATTATTTTCTTTACGCATTTGATGAATTTCTTGTTCTGTTTTTCCAGTTAATTCAGCAATGACTCTATCTGGGAATTGTAATCTTTTTGCTTGTTTTAATAAATCAACTGTTAATTCTTCTGTTTTAATTCTTTCTTCCATTTCTACTAAATGTTTGATTTTATCAATGAACCAAACATCAATTTTAGTAATTTCATGGATTTCTTGTTCAGTAATTCCTTTTCTTAAGGATTCAGCTACTGCAAAGATACGTTGATCATCAACATCTTTTAATTTTTGTTTTAATTCATCATGTGTTAATTTTGTAAAGGCATCTAAATGTAAGTAGAAAACATTTTGTTCAAGAGAACGTAAAGCTTTCATTAAAGCTCCTTCAAAGTTATTACAGATTGACATAACTTCTCCAGTTGCTTTCATTTGTGTTCCTAATTTTCTTGAAGCATCAACGAATTTATCAAATGGCCATTTAGGAATTTTACATACAACATAGTCTAATGTTGGTTCATAAGAAGCGTATGTTTTACCTGTAACGGCATTTTTGATTTCATCTAAGGTATATCCTAAAGCAATTTTAGCCGCTAATTTAGCAATTGGATAACCTGTTGCTTTAGAAGCTAAAGCTGATGAACGAGAAACACGTGGGTTTACTTCGATAACACAATATTCAAAGCTATTTGGATTTAATGCATATTGAACGTTACATCCACCTTCAATATTTAATGCTGTAATGATATTTAAAGCTGATGAACGTAACATTTGATATTCTTTATCTGATAAAGTTTGGCTTGGTGCCACAACAATACTATCTCCTGTATGAACACCAACAGGATCTAAGTTTTCCATGTTACATACAGTAATGCAGTTTCCTGCACTATCTCTCATTACTTCATACTCGATTTCTTTCCATCCAGCAATACATCTTTCAATTAAACATTGACTTACTCTTGATAGACGTAAACCATTTGAACAAATATCATGAAGTTCTTTTTCATTATTTGCAATACCTCCACCAGTACCACCTAAAGTATAAGCAGGTCTTACAACAACTGGATAACCAATTTTTTCTGCAAATTCTAAAGCGTCATTAACATGGTTAACAACGATGGATGCAGCACATGGTTCGTTAATTCTTTCCATTAAGTTTTTAAATTCTAAACGATCTTCTGCAAGTTTGATGGTATCTGTATTTGTCCCAATTGTACGAACATTGTGTTCTTCTAAGAATCCTTCATCCGCTAAAGCCATAGCGATGTTTAATGCATTTTGTCCACCTAATGTTGGTAAAATGCTATCTGGTTTTTCTTCCATGATTAATTTTTTAACAACAGGTACAGTTAATGGTTCGATATAAACTTTATCTGCGATATCAGCATCTGTCATGATAGTTGCTGGGTTTGAGTTAATTAAAACAACTTCTACCCCTTCTTCTCTTAAAGCACGACATGCTTGTGTTCCAGCATAATCGAATTCTGCTGCTTGACCAATGATGATAGGTCCTGAACCGATAACTAATACTTTTTTTATACTTAAATCTCTTGCCATCTTATTTACCCTCCATCATTTTTTCAAATTCATCAAATAAAGCATCTGTATCTAATGGACCAGCACATGCTTCTGGATGAAATTGTACTGTTTTAATATTTTTACCAATATATTCAACACCTTCGATTGTTTGGTCATTTACATTAATAAACCAAGGTTTTGCGATATTTCGATCAATAGAATCATCACAAATTACATAGTTATGATTTTGTGTAGAAATATAAACACGACCTGTATTTAAATCTTTAACAGGATGATTTGCACCATGGTGTCCATATTTTAATTTTTCTGTTTTAAAACCATGAGCTAAAGCCATCAATTGATGTCCTAAACAGATTGCAAAGATTGGTAAACCACTTTCAGATAGTTTTTTAACTTCTTTAATGATTTCAACATTTTCGCTTGGATCTCCAGGACCATTTGATAACATCACTCCATCATAGTTCCCTTCAATGATTGTACTTGCAGGAGTAGATGCTGGATAAACTGTGACTTCTATATTTCTCTTTGCAAGTGATTTAGCAATATTCTTCTTAGCACCAAAATCTAATAAAGCAACTTTTCGATCTCCACTACCTACTGTATAAGGTTTGTCACATGTTGTTCTTTCAACGACACCAGTTACTTTAAAGTTATGTATTTTTTCCATCACTTCACTTAAATCATCATATTTTGTTGTTGTAATCATTCCATTCATACAACCTTTATTTCTAATAATTTTAGTTAAATGTCTTGTATCAATTCCTTGAATACAAGGAATATCATGTTCAATTAAATAATCTTTTAAATCAACATTTTTTCTAAAGTTACTTCCAAGTCTTGCAAGTTCATTTACAACAAATCCTTCAACATAAGGTTTTGTAGATTCTTGATCTTCTAAACATACTCCATAGTTTCCAATCAATGGATATGTCATAACAACTGATTGTCCTGCATAGGAAGGATCTGTCAGTACTTCTACATATCCTGTCATAGAAGTATTAAATACAAATTCACTGACAACTTCTTTGTCAGCTCCTACGCTTTCACCTTCAAATACGTTTCCATCTTCTAAGATTAAATAGGCTTTCATATATTTTCCTCCTTTTTTTGTTATAAAAAAACATATCAATTAAAAATGATATGTTAGAAACAATGAGAATATAAAAATGAGGTACTCGTATTCAATTGTAAGCAATCATATTTGACACTTTGTTGTAACATAGCCCTCATCTCCTTTTGTTCTTGAATAGTATAGTAGATTTGACAACATTTTTCAACACCAATTTATAATTTTTTATTATTATGTAATTTTATTTTATTAACATTTTTTTAGTATAAGAAAAAAGAGATTTTACTCTCTTTCTATGATTGAAAATACTTTTCTATTTCTTTTACTTCCTTTTCAGGTATTTCTAATAAGTTAATCGCTTCTTTAAATGACATTTGTAATCCTATCATTAGTTTTTTTACATGCGCTATATTCTTTTCTTTACGTTCTATTTGTTTGCCTTCATTTCTTGCTTCTAAGACAATGCTTTCACCTAAATCACACATATCTTTAACCTCACTTTCTATTTTCTTTGTATTCAATCCATATTCTTCTATAATTCTTTGCTTTCCCTTATAATCTAATACATTATTTAGAAGGACCATCAATGGTGTCAATAATTCATCATGTTCTTCATACTTTTTATTTAAGCCATGTTCTTTGTTTAAGTATATCGCAAGAATTACTCCCTTGTCATAAATTTCTTTTTCTTCTACTGTCGTTCCACAAATAATCCTTTCATTTGTTTCATAGACATTCATATGCCCATCTTTTCTTTTTGGTGCCTTTGGCATGATTCATAATGAATAGACCTTTTTCATCCCATCATAGTTTATCATCATATTCGCTTCCCCATTGCTCTGATACTATTCTTGAAATATAAGCATATCCTCTGGTAATAATAGAATATCCTGGATAAGGATTATTTTGTATTTCTACATTTAAATAAACCCGTATATTCTTTTCATCTTCTTGTGGTACATCAATATAACATAAAATATCATAATAAACCATACCTTCATCTTTGATGAAGCCCTTTTTATCTACAAGATGAAAATGTGGATTAACTATTAGATCACCTATATGTACTCCTTCTATCAATCTTCTAATTTTCCCAATACTTAAATGATTTGCTTCATCTACATCTGCCTTTATGATTCTTCTTCATTTCCTATGATCATCTTACATAAATGATCATACATTGTTGTTTGTTTACTCGTTGTTATTTTATTGATTGTTTCCATAAGTAGTCCTCCTACTTATTTATTCGCTCTTTTTTTATTTTTTCTTCTTTTTTGTAAAAATAAAAAAATTGTTAGGAAATCTTATGACTTCCTAACAATCATTCATATTAATCTTTAATTGCTTTATGATATTCTTGAAGTGATTTTACTTCATGTGTTCCATGAATTTCAGCTTCTAAGATACCTTCTACAGCTGCATTTGCAGCAGCAATGTTTGTCATGTATGGAATTTTCATTTTAATAGCTGTTTTTCTAATATAACTATCATCATGTGCAGATTCTTTACCATGTGGCGTATTGATCACCATATCAAGTTCACCATTTGTAAGAGCATCTGCAATATTTGGACGACCTTCTTTGATCTTTTTAATTTTGATAGCTGGAATGTTATTGCTATTGATTAATTCAAATGTTTTACCTGTAGCCACAATTTCAAATCCTGCATCATAATATTTTCTAGCAAGAGCAACAACATCTTTTTTATCTCTATCAGAGACAGAAATTAAAACACGACCAGATGTTGGTAATTTTGTTTGAGTAGCTTCTTCAGCTTTAAAGATAGCAGCTCCATAAGAATTAGCTAAACCTAATACTTCTCCTGTTGATCTCATTTCAGGCCCTAGAATTGGATCAACTTCAGGGAACATATTGAATGGGAAAACAGCTTGTTTTACACCAATATGAGGAATCTTTCTATCTTTTAAATCTTTAACAGGTGATGGTCTACCTGTAAGTTCACGCGTAACGATATCTGTTGCAAGTTTTACCATGTTGATGTTACATACCTTAGATACTAAAGGTACTGTTCTTGAAGCACGTGGATTTGCTTCTAAAACATAAACTTTATCATCAGCAATCGCATATTGCATATTCATTAAACCACGTACATTCATTTCTCTAGCAATTTTCTTAGTATATTCTTTTATTGTTTGTACATGTCTTACTGGAATATGTTTAGATGGTAAAATACATGCTGAGTCCCCTGAGTGAATACCAGCAAGTTCAATATGTTCCATAACAGCAGGCACAAAAACATTTTCTCCATCAGAAATAGCATCTGCTTCACATTCCATCGCATCATTTAAGAAACGGTCAATTAAGATAGGACGATCAGGTGTTACCCCAACAGCAGCTGCCATATATTGTTTTAATGAATCATCATCGTAAACAACTTCCATACCTCTACCACCTAATACGTAAGATGGTCTTACCATTAATGGATAACCAATTCTTTGAGCGATTTCTAAAGCGTCATCGATTGTTACAGCCATTCCTGATTCAGGCATTGGAATTTCTAATTTTTCCATCATTTCATTAAATAAGTCACGATCTTCTGCCATATCAATTGTTTCAGGTGTTGTTCCTAAGATATTTACACCATTTTCTTTTAATTGACTTGCAAGATTTAATGGTGTTTGTCCACCAAATTGAGCAATGACTCCTAATGGTTTTTCTTTTTCATGAATACTTAAAACATCTTCTAATGTTAATGGTTCAAAATAAAGTTTATCAGATGTATCATAATCTGTTGAAACTGTTTCTGGGTTACAGTTAACAATGATTGTTTCAAATCCTAATTTCTTTAAGGCAAGAGAAGCATGAACACAGCAATAGTCAAATTCAATACCTTGACCAATTCTGTTAGGTCCTCCACCTAAGATCATGATTTTTTTATTATTTGAAACTTCATCTTGATCTTTTCCATTATATGTAGAGTAATAATAAGAACTATCTTTTGTACTTGATACATGAACTGGTTCCCAGACTTGATGCATACCCATAGCAAGTCTTTGATTTCTAATTTCTTTTTCTTCAACATCTAATAACTTAGAAATATATTTATCAGCAAAACCATCTTTCTTTGCTTGTTTTAAAACGTCATCTGGTAATTGATTTCCTTTATAAGAAGCAATTTTTTCTTCTTCTTCAACGAGTTCTTTCATTTGTTCAATGAAATAATGTTTAATTTTTGTAAGTTCAAATAATTCATTAACAGTAGCTCCTTTTCTTAAAGCTTCGTACATAATGAATTGTCTTTCACTTGTTGGATTAATTAATAATTTTAATAATTCATCTTTAGATAAATCATTAAAGTTCTTTGCATATCCTAAACCATAACGTCCTGTTTCTAAAGAACGAATTGCTTTTTGAAAAGCTTCTTTATAAGTTTTACCAATACTCATAACTTCCCCAACAGCTTTCATTTGTGTACCAAGTTTATCTTCTGCTCCTTTGAATTTTTCAAAAGCCCAACGTGCAAACTTAATAACAACATAATCTCCATCAGGATAATATTTATCTAATGTTCCATATTTACCACATGGAATTTCATCTAATGTAAGTCCAGCCGCTAACATTGCTGAAATTAAAGCAATAGGGAAACCTGTCGCTTTAGAAGCTAAAGCAGATGAACGTGATGTTCTTGGATTGATTTCAATAACAACAATACGATCAGTTACTGGATCATGAGCAAATTGAACATTTGTACCTCCAATAACTCCAATTGATTCAACAATACGATAAGCTTGTTCTTGTAAACGATTTTGCACTTCTTTTGAAATTGTAAGCATTGGTGCACTACAGAAAGAATCTCCAGTATGTACTCCTAATGGATCAATATTTTCAATAAAACAAATTGTAATCATGTTATTTTTAGCATCTCTTACAACTTCTAATTCTAATTCTTCCCATCCTAAAATAGATTCTTCAATTAAGCATTGGTGTACTAAACTTGCTTGCAACCCTCTATTTACAACTGTTTTTAATTCATCAACATTGTAAACAAGTCCTCCACCTGCTCCACCCATTGTATAGGCAGGTCTTACAACTACTGGATATCCTAATTTATCAGCAATAGCTAAAGCTTCATCAACCGTATTTGCAATTTCACTTCTTGCCATTTCAATACCAAGTTCATTCATAGCTTTTTTGAATTCTAAACGGTCTTCTCCACGTTCAATAGCATCTACTTTTACCCCTAATACTTGAACGTTATATTTGTCTAAAACTCCGGCATTACTTAATTCAGAACATAGATTTAAAGCTGATTGTCCACCTAAGTTAGGAAGTAAAGCATCTGGTCTTTCTTTTTCAATGATTTGTGTTAATCTTTCTACATTCAATGGTTCAATATATGTCACATCTGCAGTTTCTGGATCTGTCATAATTGTAGCTGGGTTAGAATTGACTAAAACAATTTTATACCCTAATCCTCTTAATGCTTTACAAGCTTGTGTTCCTGAATAATCAAATTCACATGCTTGACCAATAATAATTGGTCCTGAACCAATGACTAATACTGTGTTAATGTCTTCTCTTTTTGGCATCTTTAATCCTCCTTTTGATTGTAAAAAAAACATATCTTAGAAAAGATATGTTTCAAATTAAAAAATAAAAAGCGAAAAAGGGCCCATGTCTTTATATTGAATTGTCATAAGTAGATCTTTTTTCATAATGGCCTCCTATAAGCAATTTCGCTCTATCTATAGAAAAATTATATAAGATAATGATTGGGAATTAAATAAATTAAAATATAATTATCATACTAATTTTTTATTTCCATGCCAAATAATATCCTTGACAATTCTTTTTAAGTTGAGCTGTTACTTCTTGTTTCTTTTTTATTCCCATTTCATTTGTATACATATATTCAACCATCACAGTATCTTCTTTTTTTATATTTTTACATGTATATGCTTTTTCAAATTCAATATATTCTTTATCCCACAAATAGATTTCATCTTTCTTTATCTTATTTCCACTAAATGAGAGAGTAAAATCACCTTTGTTCTTTTTTTCATTATAACTTTCTAACATGATTCCACCACTAGCATCTTCATCTAAATAGTTTTCAAAGTTCACATCTATATCTAATACTTCCGAATTTGTTTCACCATTTGTTTGTGAAATAACTTGTGCTGTTGTATTATCTTGATAATTTTTTAAAATCAAATCAATATTTATATTATAACTATCCTTTTTAATATCACTGATATAACCACTAAAATAAGAACAAATAGAATTTGTATCTAGTGAAATTGGTTGATCACCATAAAAGTCATTGATTTGTTGTTGCAACGAAGAATTTGCTTCTTCCAATGCATCCATTCTCTCACTCATCTTAACTGCTACATAACTTTCCATAATAAATGCTAGAAAAATAACAATTCCAAAGATAATAATCATATTTCGATGATTAGTACTTTGATCCGTTTTTATTTTTTTCTTTCATCTAAAAGTTCTTCTAAAGAGATGCCAAAAACATCAGCCATAGCCTTACAACTTTGTATATCCGGTGATGACTGATTACTTTCCCATTTTGATATTGTTTGTCTTGATATATGCGGTAATTTACCTAATTCTTCTTGCGATAATCCCTTCATTTTCCGATATTTTTAAATACGTTCTCCAAGTGTCATATAATCTTTCCCCCTTTTATTCATCATAACATGAAATAAGAAGAAGGTATGCTCTAAGGATTAACATTTTGTCTATAAATCTTTACTTTAATAAAAATCAAATATTTAGTACAATTATTTAAAGGAGGAATTCTATGAAATCTAAAATACTCTTTATTTGTTGTTTTATTTTATTATTATGTGGTTGTTCAAAAAAGGAAGACACTAAAACCGAAGAACTTCTTACAAATAATGATATTGGTTTTACAATTATCGTTGAAGATGGTCGTGGAATTACAAAGGATTCTAAGATAAATCATATAAATGATTATATTGGTGATCAGTATATAGAATCAAAAAAGAATAATGATACAGTTTATTATAATGATTCTATTCAAATTACTTTAAATAAAAAGAATAAAGTTAAAAAAGTAGAACTATTTACAGATCATTACAAAGTTGAAGGTAATTTCTACGTTGGTTTAGAAAAAAATAATTTAGATTACGAAAATCACAAAGAAACGAACAATCAATATATTGCCTATAGTGAAAATAAAACAGTTAAAATGACCTACACGCTTTCAAACAATACAATTACAAAAATCACATTAGCCTAAAAATAGTTATCGATCAGATAACTATTTTTCTTTTAATTTCTTCATTTTTTCTTCTTTTGCAATCGTTTTAAAAATAATACTTTTACTTGTAGGACTATATGATTCAAAATCTATCTCATGTGCATGCTCATCATATATTGGTGCATCATCCACAATAATCGTTACATTCATACGTAAAATATCATAAATTCTTTTTACTAATTTATTATTGGGATTTAAATTAGGATTTGTTTCAATTCTATAGATAGTACTCTCACTTACTCCTAAGCCCTCTGCAAGCTCTTTTCTAGAAACGCCTCTTTCTATTCTTTTATTCATAATTATCTCATTAACATTCATTATCCGTCACCCTTTTAATTCATGTTAACAATTAAATCGTGCATTTTACGCATTATAAAAGATACCTTCAGGAACGATAACTATTCTTTCATGCACGTTCTATTGACTTTATATTCGTGTCAAATATAAAGTACACTTAAGGAGGTAATTATGATAAACTATTTAATTGAAAAATACTTTACATTGTTAAAGGGAGTTGCATATGGTAGTGCATCATCAATGTCTGCTTTTGATTTCTATGAATTCAAAAAACCTGAACAATTAAAGAATTTAAACAAATAAGGAAGGTGGCATCATTATGAATATTTTGATATTAGAGGATACAAATACTTTTGTAGAGGAATTTGTTGATATACTCAAAAATAACAATCTATTCACTGATGCCCATTTCTTTTGTCTAGGGGATCACTTTGAAGAGATTGATAACACAAAAGACTACCAAGTTATTTTTATAGATGTTCATTTAAGTAAATCAATAAATGGTATCGATTTTTCTATAGAACTTAAAAAGAGGTTCCCCAAAGCACTTATTGTTTTTGTGACCATGAACAACAACTTTGTTCATAAATCTATGGAACTTCAACCATTTTATTTCATTAGAAAAGATCATTTAAATGAAGACATGTCTATCTTCTTTAAAATGTTTAAAGAACATTTAGAAAACACAAGTTTTATAGTCATTAACGCTAGAGAAAAACGTGTACGTATTAATACCAGTGATATTATCTACATAGAAGCTGATGGTCATTACTTAAAAATTGTCACACTAGATGGTGAATATAAATTTAAAGAAAAAATCAAAGAATTCCAAAAACAACTTAATAATAACAATATCATACAAGTACATAGATCCTATCTTATTAATTTAGATTTTGTCTATGACGCAATACAAAATATATTATCTTAAGAAACAAGAAAGAAATTAATATAGGTAAAACATATAAAAAGAAATTTAAACTAACTTATCAGGACTATTTACTCAATGGTAGCTTATAATATATTTCTTAATTTTGTAGAAGTTTTAACTCTTACAACATTTGTTTACCTTTATTATTCACTTTCAAGTAGAAAACAATTTTGTTTTCTACTCACTTCTTTATTCTTAATATGTGAATTATGTGATATTTTAAGAGAAAATGGGTTTATACTAATGTTAGGATATTTTATTACAAGTTATATATTTGTAATATATCAAAAAAATAATTTGTATTTAGGAGATGCATTCATACTTGGAAGCTATATATTCTTCATTTATTTATGTACATTTATCTTATACTATCTATTTAGGCCTTTGTTAAATAGTGAATTCCCTATTTTATTCTATATTTTAGTTGGTACTTTTTCTAAAATTTTTCTAGTATTATTTACTTATTGGTTACTTGAACATTTAAAATATAATCTTAATGTACCAAACAAACAATATTTAATAGTGATTATAACTGAAATATTAGTTTTAAGTATTTTTGGAATGATTGGTTATGCTGCTGTTAATATTACTGTTAGCTTTAGTTCGTTTATTGTATGCTCACTCTTGCTGATCGTTTTCTTTCTAATAATTATTAACGGCGTTTATTTTAATGCAATTTACACAGAAAAGATGCAATATGAAAAACAATTACAAAAAGAAAAATATATAAAACAAAGCTTACGTCTCATACAAAACATTAGTTATGATATTGATGATAAGAAGCATCGTATTCATTGGATATTAGAACACATTAAACACTTAAACAACGATACCAATCCAGAAATATCCAAAGCTATTGAACAATATCAATCTAAAAACACTTACCAAAAATTAGTTGCATCTAAAAATCCAGTATTTGATATTTTGATTTCTGTAAAAATCAATAGGTTACAAGATGATAATATAAGTATTAAACCTTTCTTTGAAATTGGCCAAAATGAAAAATATGATGATTTAGATTTTATTGATGTTATTTCTGAAATATTAGATTATGTTAAAAGACATAAAGAAATAACTTTGCACATCAAAGGTCAAGGTATTTATACGTTAGTTGAGCTTTATTCAGAAAATGATTTTTATGATTATGATAGATGTAAAATTGAATCTGATTTAATTGTTAAGAAAAAGAACATTTATAAAGATGGTATTTATTACATGAAATTTTTATTAAAAGGAACAGAGGATGATGTTAGAGAAAATTTATGATAAATATAATTTTGATGAAGATTATGAAGTCTATAAGTATGGTCAACAAGTTTTAATATTTAATTCAATCGTTAATATATTTATGTTTATTCTAGGATTATGTTTACATGAAGGACTTATGACATTAGTTTGGATGTTAGCATTTTCCGGATTAAGAGTGAATTTAGGTGGATATCATTGTAATAGTCCAATTAAATGTTTTATTACATCTAATAGCGTTTATCTTATTTCAATGCTAGCATATCAATATTTAAGTAATTATTTCCTTGTATTTTTATTTATACTATTTGTATTATTACTAGTAATGAGCAAATATTTTAAATATTTAAATAAAAAAGCAAAATTAACAATGTGCATTGAAGTCATTTGCCTTCTAATTCCAAAAATAAATATGATTATAGTTCTAACATTAATAGAAAATATAATTAGTTATTTAATGACAGCCAAAGAAAAAGTCAATTCGTAATGTGAATTGACTTTTTAAATACTATTTATTTTGTAGATATTCATCCATTGCTTTAGCTGCTTTTTTACCAGCACCCATAGCTAAGATAACTGTTGCTGCACCAGTAACAACATCTCCACCTGCATAAACACCATCTTTAGATGTTTTCATTGAATCTTCATCAACGATAATTCCACCCCAAGATTGGCAATCTAAACCAGGAGTTGTATGTCTAATTAATGGGTTTGGGCTTTGTCCAATAGCAACAATAACTGTTCCTGTTTCAATTGTGAAGTTAGATCCTTCTTTAGCGATTGGTCTTCTTCTTCCAGATGCATCAGGTTCACCTAATTCCATTTCAACACATTCCATAGATTTAACCCATCCATCTTCACCTTCAATTTTAACTGGATTAGTTAATAATTTGAAGATAATTCCTTCTTCTTTAGCGTGATGTACTTCTTCAGCACGAGCAGGAACTTCTTCAGGTCCACGACGATAAACGATATATACGTTTTTAGCTCCTAAACGTTTTGCAGTTCTTGCGGCATCCATAGCAACGTTACCAGCACCGATAACACATACTGTATCTGTTACTTTAACTGGAGTTGGATGATCTGGGAATTGATATCCTTTCATTAAGTTAACACGAGTTAAGAATTCGTTCGCTGCATAAACACCGTTTAAGTTTTCCCCAGGAATTCCTTGGAAACGTGGTAAACCAGCACCACTACCTACGAAGATTCCTTGATATCCTTGTTCTTGTAATTCATCAATTGTAATTGAACGTCCTACAACAACATTTGTTTCGAAATCTACACCTAAAGCAGCAACACCATCTACTTCGCTTTGTACTAATTTTTTAGGTAATCTGAATTCTGGAATACCATAAGATAATACCCCACCTGTTTTATGTAATGCTTCAAAAACAGTCACATCATAACCTTTTTTAGCTAATTCACCAGCACATGTAATACCAGCAGGTCCTGATCCAATAACAGCAACTTTTTTACCATTTTTTTCAACTTTTAATTCTGCAGGTTTTCCATGTTCTCTATGATAATCAGCAACGAATCTTTCTAATCGTCCGATTCCTACTGATTCAGTTTTAATTCCTCTAACACATTTACCTTCACATTGATTTTCTTGAGGACAAACACGTCCACAAATTGCAGGTAATGCATTTTCTCTTGTAATTGTTTGATAAGCTTCTTCAAATTCACCTTCCGCAACATGATGAATGAATTCAGGAATTGGTACTCCTACTGGACACCCATCCATACAGAATGGTTTTTTACAGTTTAAGCAACGAGTTGCTTCTTCCATAGCTTGTTCTTTTGTATATCCTAAAGAAACTTCTTCAAAGTTTTTATTTCTTACATTAGGATCTTGTTCAGGCATTTTAACCTTATTTGGTGACATATTAGGCATTATTTTGCACCTCCCATTAAATTACAAATACGATCTGCATTCGCATCTACTTGATGTTCTTCTTCTTTAAACATTCTTTGGCGAGCCATTAATTCATCAAAGTCTACTGATAAACCATCAAAGTCTGGTCCATCAACACATGCGAATTTAATTTTACCATCAACAGTAACACGGCAGCATCCACACATACCTGTACCATCAATCATAATAGGGTTTAATGAAACCATTGTTTTTAAATTATGAGGTTTAGTTACCCCAACAACAGCTTTCATCATAGGTACTGGTCCAATAGCGATAACTTCATCAATTGGATCACCACTATCAATTAATTCTTGTAATTTAACAGTTCCAAATCCTTTTTCTCCTAAAGATCCATCATCTGTCATCACATATACATTTTTACAGAAAGCTTTGAACTTATCTGCCCATAATACATATTGTGCTTCACGTCCACCAATGATAACATCCACATCTACACCCATTTCAGCTAATTTTTTAAGTTGTGGATATAATGGTGCACTACCAACCCCACCGGCAATACCAACAACATGATTTGATTTATGTAAATCAGTTGGTACACCTAAAGGTCCAACAAAGTCAGTGATTTCATCACCTTCGTTTAATTTTGCTAATTGACGAGTTGAAAAACCTACAATTTGATAAATAATTGTAATTGTTTCAGCTTCTCGATCATAATCAGCAATTGTTAAAGGAATTCTTTCTCCATCTTCACCAACTCTTAAAATAATGAATTGACCTGGTTCGCACTTTCTAGCAACCATTGGAGCATGAACTTCCATTAATTCAACAACATCATTTAGTCTTTCTTTTTTGACTATTTTGTACATTTCTGGTTTCCCCCAATTCTTTTAGACTACCTCTATTATACGCTTATGTGAATAAAAAAACAACGTTCCTTCTAGTAAGATTTACTAAAAGAAAATCGTTGTTTTAATTTTTTAAAAATTCTATATTTTGAATATTTTTTGCTCTTTCAAGCTTTTCAATTAAGTTAATATTATTGTTATTTTTAAACAATAAAGCGAATATAATATCCATTATATAATCTGCACTTACCTTTGATGAATAAGATCCTATCTTTGAAAAAATATTTTCTTTAGAACATATCGTTAAACAATAATCTGTATTTTTCTTAAATAGCTATCATTAATAGAAGTAACAGCAATCACTGTACCTTCTTTTTGTTTAATATAATTCACAATTCTTTTAATCTCTTGTTCCTCTCCAGAATACGAAATCACAATAGCAACACTATCTTTATTAGAAAGCATTGCATGTCTATTTTGATCAGATGATATATGTTTTAGATTTATAATCATCTATTACTGAAGAGACAAAATGTATTCTAAAGTCGTTATAGCTTTTTTCACCTAATTTTTTACAAAATCTTGAAATTGTTGATGGTGATGTATATGTAATTTCAGCTAAATCTGTTATTTTCAAATCAACAATATAATCTTTATGATCAAGAATATAATTGGCTATACCTTTTTCTAAATCTGTAAAGTTATCTTGATATTCTAACTTATAAAGTAAGCTCATAGTATCACCTCAATATAAAAATAAAATATTCTTACAACAATAAATAGTGTTATAGAATACTTTATAATTTATTTTCAAATATCTTAAAAAAATCACTTTTTATTTTGAAAAATTTTTATTCTTTTTTTCCAATATAAACAGAAACCTTTTGACTTAAATCTTCATATACTTTTGTTGAGATGCGATGATCCGTAATAATACCATCGATTTCTTCCCAAGAACAAACTGTATATAATCCTTTTTCTTGAAACTTACTACTATCAGCAACCACAAAAACATAATCACTTTTTTCAATCATTTTCTTTTTAACTCCTAATTCTTGATAGGAATGACATGTTGGTCCATCACTATTTAATAATCCAGAAGTCCCTAAAACACAGACATCTACTTGAACTTTATCTAGATATTCTTCACTCCAATGTCCTACTATTGATTGATTTTTTTCTCTTTTTTTACCAGGAGTTAAAAACACATTATGTAAATTTCCATCTAATTGTTCAAATGCACCTATAGAAACCGTAAAAATATCTTTTGAAGGCATTAAATTAATATATGAACAACAACTTTGACAAGTACTTCCTGAATCAATGATCATACTATTATGTGCCATTAATATTGAAGAAATACAACGTGCAATTTCTTTTTTTTCATCATATTTTTGTTTTTCTCTAAATTCGATATTTTTTTCTGTTCCTAACGTTGCAAGTGTTGCTCCACCATATTCTTTTTTAACAACTCCTTTTTCTTCTAAAAAAGTTAAATCTTTACGAATTGTTTCCATACTTACTTGATATTTTTGGGAAAGTTCTTTTGCTTTGACATATCCTTTTTGATCTAATAAATCAACAATTTCTTGTAATCTTTTTGTTGCAGTAATAGCCATATTTCATCACTCCTTGAAGAGATTATAGCTACCTATATA
This sequence comes from Faecalibacillus sp. H12, assembly GCF_013361255.1. NCBI lineage: Bacteria > Bacillati > Bacillota > Erysipelotrichia > Erysipelotrichales > Coprobacillaceae > Faecalibacillus > Faecalibacillus sp. H12. The sequence goes on from NZ_JABWDK010000007.1 coordinate 69,877, forward strand.
CAAAAACACAACTTGCGATTAGTTGTGTTTTAAACATACTTTTTATTTATTATAAAAAAACTTGGGATTTCTCCCAAGCTCTATTAAGCTTCTACAGCTTGTTTGATTTGATATTTTTCGTAAGAAATTAAGAATGGTGTGTAAATAACTACAGAAATTGCAATTAAAATTGCTTGAGTTACTGCACCCATAATATTTGCACCTGTTGCCAAGAACCCAAAGATCAATGGTGGACATGTCCAAGGTACTGTTAAACATGCAACTGGACAGAATCCAATAACTGTTAATACATAACCTACGATTTCAAGAACGATTGATGTTAATACAAATGGAATACCAAATGTAACTGTTTCGTTGATTTCGAATAATCCTGGAATTAATGATAATGAAGCGATTGCTTTGTTATCTTCACGTTTAGAGAAAATAAAGATAGCAATAACTAAACCTAATGTACATCCAGAACCACCAATTTCACCCCACATTCGAATAGCATACATATTAATAATGTTTGTTGTTTTTTCACCTCTGTTGAATTTTTCAACGTTTTCAAGTGCTAATGGAGTAAAGATTGATTCTTTAACAGCTGATACCATATTATTACCATGAATACCTACTAACCAGAATAACATGATTACTAAATATAAAACAATAAAACCAGGAACAGTTGCACCTAAGCTTCCTAAAGGATCTTGGATACTGTTTTTAATAATATCATTTAAATATAAACCTGTTATGTTATAATATGCTGATCCAATACAAGCAGTAATAATCAATGTTAAAGTAGCTGGTACTAAAACTTCGAATGCACGAGATACACCTGGTGGAACTTGATCAGGCATTTTAATGCATCTTGTTTTTCAAAGAACAAAAAAAGGAAAAGTAAACGGGCGTCGCTTACTTTTCCTACGTCATTCAATGAATATAGTTGTCAAAAAAATATCTAAGAGAAGAATGACTTTATAATCTTCTTTGATTACACTTTCATTTTACATATCTTTTATGAATTGAAAATGAAATTTATAGATTTTGATAACTATTTTCATATATTTTTTCATTTATGATTTAGTGTATGCAAATTATTTTCATCGATGTGCTTGAATAAAGGAAATATTTTTTAATTCAATTTCATTAAAATACTCTGACATATGATTATTCATCATTTCTGATGTCAAAGTTTCATCTGCACTATACCAACTTTTAGATTTAAAATAGTCTGCAATCTCAGGTGTTTTAAACGTACAATGATGTCTAGCATAAATTTCATTAAGTCCTAACCGTAACTGAGAATCATCTTTATTTTCTAAATCAGCTTCTGTAAGAAGTTCTGTATCACTATGAGCAAATATATATTCATCCTCATCTGTATTTTCTTCTACTGTTGTTTCTATTTTTTCATTTACAATAACTTGAAGGGCTTTTTCTTTACCAGATTCACTAGTACAAATTATTTTTGTCTTACCTGATGATAAAGCCGTAATTTTACCATTTGTATCTACGATACATATTTTTTCATTTTTCGATTGATAAGTACATTTAAGATTAGTTTGAATGGTATATTCATCTCCAATATTTAATGTAACTTTACTTTTTTCTAAATGTAATGGTTTTTCAACATGTTGACTAACAAGATTATCTGGTGAATAAGATGGTTTATTTCCTTTAAAAAATAAAATAAATCCTAACATAGCAATCACCACGACAAGTGCTATGATTCCTAAAATAATAATTTTAGTTTTTTTACGCACTTCTTTTTTATGTTTTTCTCTATTTTTAACCCTTGAACCTACTTCTTCTACTTGGATATCCTCTTGCGATATTCTTGTTCCACAAATATCACAATATTTGGCTCCTTTTGTTAGTAAACTATGACATTTTGGACATAACATAATCATCATCTCCTTACCTTTATTATAAAATAAAATATATTGATTTTCACTACCCGTTTTAGTATAATGTCAAAGACTGGTTCGAGAGCCAAACCCAGTATAAAAAACTAAGGATAAGTAATGAAGATGGCTCTATCATCTTTTTTATTTTATCTGGCTTCTAACTGTACTTTAGAAGAGGAGGACTACAAATGAATAATAAAAAGGTACAATTAATTGTAATGAATGCCATGATTGGGGCTGCTTATGCCGTTTTAACAATTTTGATTTCACCTATTGCTTATGGAGCAGTGCAAATGCGCTTAACTGAAATTATTGTTTTACTTGCATGTTACAACAAGAAATTTATTCCAGGACTTACTATTGGATGTTTGCTTGCAAACCTTGCATCTCCAATGGGATTATATGACATTTGTTTTGGAACAGCTGCAACATTGATTGCTTGTCTTGGTATGTATTATGTTAAAAATGTTTTTGCTGGAGCTTTAATTGGTGGGGTTGTCAATGGTTTAATCGTTGGTTTAGAACTTTATCTAGCTTTAGAATTACCATTTATGATTAATGCATTCTATGTTTTCATTGGTGAATTTATTGTTTTAATTATTGGAGCATTCTTATTTAAATGTTTAGAAAAAAATAAAACACTTATGGATAAATATATTTTAGAATAGTAAAAAAAGCTATAACAGCGAAATGCTTGTTATAGCTTTTATTTATGTTCTTCAATATAGTTTACTATATCGTTTACTGTTTTAAAATTCATAACGTCTTCATCAGGAATTTCAATTCCAAATTCTTCTTCAGCAGACATGATTAATTCAACTGAATCTAATGAATCTAATTCTAGATCTTCTTTTAATTTAGCATCTAAAGTAATTTTTGATTCATCAATATCCATTGTATCTTTTAAAATTTCTTTGATTTGATCAAGTACCATTTTATTTCCTCCTTCTGTATACAGCTATTATAACAAATGCTTTTGATTTGTAAACAAAACAATTTGACAAACAACCTAAAAGTCTATATCATTTAGGAAAGTATGTTTGGGAGGTAAAATAATGATTTTAAGACCAACGAAAATCGAAGATATTTCACGTGTCATTGACATTATTAATCAAGCAAAAACTTATTTCAAAAATAATGATATTGATCAATGGCAAGATGGATATCCTAATGAAGAAACAATTGAAAAAGATATAGAAAATAATGAAGCTTATGTTTTAGAAGAAGACGGTGTTATTTTAGGAACGTGTATGGTAACGATTCATGGAGAACCTGCTTATAACCGTATTGAAGGAAAATGGATTTTAAATTGTCCTTATATATGTGTACATCGTATTGCTGTTGATAATGAATATAAAGGAAAAGGATTAGCTTCTACGATTTTAGATCAAGTAGTTGCTATGTATCCAGATTATCATAGTGTTAGAATGGATACACATCATGATAATCTTTCTATGCAAAGTTTTTTAACTAAATATGGTTTTAAATATTGTGGAGAAATCACTTTAAAAAGTGGTGCTTTAAGAAGAGCTTATGAAAAAAGAATCTAAGCTCTTTTTTTATGTCCTTAATTTTCCTTCTTTAAGTAATCTTAATAATTCATCATTTTGTCTTTGTGAACCTGTATAATTATCTATTCCATTTAATTTAGCTAATTTTGTTCTATTAGCAAAAGAAGCATCTTCTTGAATAGAACGCAATGCATCTGTAAAACTATTGCCTGTATAATCAGGTGCACTTAAATATCTTATCTTTCTTTCTATGACCTGATCATTGACCCAGCCGGCATCTTGTCCTATAAGATAGGGATTTCTAGCACCTTGAACAATTCTCGTAATAATTCCAAAATGACGATATGGCATTAATGGTTGCGTAGATTCACTTGTTAAAAATACATGGTGAAATTCTACCTCATCGCCTATCTTATACCTTGTTAAATTCGTATTAGAAAAATTATTATAACCACCTTCTTCGATGATTTGTGGAAAATCTTTATAGGCATAATTTAGATCCACCATTGTATCAATTCCTAAAACATTTCCTGTAGCGCTATATTGCCACATACCATATTCTCCATCATAATTAAGTTCATCATTATATCTTGCAATCCATTTTGTATACTCATTAAAGATTGGACTTGTAAGTTTAGTTCTAAACCAAAACAATGATGCATACATTCCTACATAGTAACCTTCTTGTTCAAGTCTTTGAGCAAATGTTTGTGCAATATTCGCTATTGTTTGATTACTTTGTCTTCCTGTTGTATTATTATCTTCTAAATCATAATAAACAGGATAGGCCATTTGATAATCCTTTACGAGTCTTAATACATGTTTAGCTTCTGATAGAGCTTCTCTTTCATTGGTTGCATAAGAATATAAATAAACCCCGAAAGGGATTTTTAAACGTGTACATTCATCCGCATTTCTTTTAAAATACGGATCATCTTGACTTTCCAGATTACTTCCATACCCACATCTAATGATTGCAAAATCAATATGTTTTTTAACTTCTTGCCAATCAATCAACCCTTGAAATTTAGAAACATCAATTCCATGTTTTACCAAAATTTTTCACCTCATTATAAAATATGTCATAATGTCAAAAATGTTATTATTATCGTTGTTTATATTTACTTTTGGTTAAAAAAATAAGATAATAGCTACGGGAGGAATTATAGTTATGAAAAAGAGTTTAATCTCCATGATTTGTTTTACTTTGTTAGTATCCTTTTTTTGTTCTACAAGTCAAGTTCATGCGGTAAACTTTGAAGGACAAGAAGATAAATATATGAAACTTTGTTCTAGTAAAAGTTTATCTAATAGTAATTATAATACTTGTAAACAATTTAACTCATACTTAAAAAAGAAAAACAATCAGTTACAAAGTTCTATTGATGAATCTAAATCTAAAATTTCTGATACTCAAAGTTCATTAGATAGCGTTGTTTCTAAAATTGCTGATTTAAATAACCAAATTGAACAAAAGCAACAAGAAATCAACTATTTAGAAAGTTCAATTAAATCATTAGAAGCAAGTATCACAGCTAAAGAAAACGAAGTTAAAGAACGTATGTATGCTATGCAATCATACAATAATAGTAATAGTTATATTGAATTTATTTTTGGTGCTTCAAACTTCTCTGATTTCTTTTCAAGAATTGATAGTGTCAATGAAATCACTCAATTCGATAAAGAATTAGTAGAAAAAATTGCTGATGAAAAGAAGCAAGTTGAATCTCAAAAAGCAACTATTGAAACAGTAAAAGCAAATATTGTTTCTCAACAAAACGAACAATATACTTTACAAACTCAATATGAAGATCTATTAGCTAAACAACAAAAAGATTTAGCATCTGCTGAAAGTGAACAATCTAAAATTTCTGATACTCAAAGTTCATTAGATTCATTCTTATCATCAGTCGTTGTTACTCAACCATCTTCATCAGGTAGTAGTGGTTCTACAACTATTAGACCATCTACAAATGTTCCTACTACAAATAGATATGGTTCTACAGTTGTAGCTGCTGCTTATTCTAAATTAGGTTGTCCTTATGTATGGGGAGCAAGTGGGCCTAATTCATTTGACTGTTCTGGTTTAGTTATGTGGTGTTATGCACAAGCGGGTGTTTCACTTGATCACTATTCTGGATCTCAAGGTCAATCTGGAGCAATTATTCCATTAAGTCAAGCTCAACCAGGAGATATCTTATGGAAAAGTGGACATGTAGGTATTTATATTGGTAATGGACAATATATTCATGCACCACAAACAGGTGATGTTGTTAAGATTGCATCTAATGTAAGTAGATTTACTTGTGCAGTTAGACCTTATTAGTAATGACTTAAAACCTTTAAGTTTATAAGCTTAAAGGTTTTTATTTTGTATAAAAACAACTTTTATTTACTTTTTTTAGAAAGTGATGTATAAATAATACGAGGGGGTGTTTTGTTTGAAAATTAAAAAATATTTTGTAGGATTTGTTGCATCTACAATGCTTGTATCAACATGCTATTGTATAAAACCTGTAGAAGCTATTGATTTTTCAAAAGATGAAGCAAAATATATGTCACTATGTGCAAGTGGAAAACTAACAAATAGTAATAAAAAAACATGCGAAGAATTTAACAGCTATCTCAAAGCTAAAAATAAAAAGTTAAAAAAAGATTTAGAAAATCAAAAAAGTGCTGCAGCAAGTACAACTCAAACATTAGATAGTGTACAAAAGAAACTTAATTCTTTAAATTCTGACATTTCATCTAAAGAAGCTGAAATTCAATATGTTGAAACATCTATACAAAATACCCAAGCAGATATAGATAAAGATAATCAAGAAATAAAAGATCGTATGTATGTCATGCAGTCTTATATGAATGAAAATACTTTTATCAATTATATATTTGGGGCTGATAATTTTACTGATATGTTATCTAGAATAGATAGTTTCAACACACTTACTTTAAGTGATCAAGATTTAATTGCTCAAATGTTAGAAAAGAAAAAGGAAATTGAAAATCAAAAAATTACTTTAGAAAACGCAAAAGTTGTTTTAGAAGAACAAAAGAAAGAACAAGCTGCTATTCAAGTACAATATGAAACATTATTAGAAGAACAAAGAAAACAAATTGCTGCAACTGAAGTTGATGCAAATGTTGCTGCAAGTCGTAGTGAAGCAATTGATGCCTCATTAACAGAATTCTATGAACAATCTAAAAAAGACGATGTAGGTCATGTCAGTCAGATTCCTACACCAAAACCATCTAACAGTAACAACAATAATCAAACTTCAAATTCAAATAATAATAACAATACAGGTAATAATTCAAACAATAATTCGAATAATAATACAACTAACAATGGTTCTCAACCATCTCAAGATAGTACAACATTAGGAATAAGTATTGCTAACTATGCTTTATCTAAACAAGGTAAACGCTACTATTGGGGAGCAAGTGGACCAAATTATTTTGATTGTTCTGGACTTGTTTACTGGGCACATAATCAAGCAGGCGTAAAAATAGGTAGAACAACTGCTGCTGGATATGCTGGTAGTGGTAAAGCTGTTTCTTATAGTAATTTACAAATTGGTGATGTCATTACTTTCAATTATGGAAGTGGTGTCGCTCATATTGGAATTTATATTGGTAATGGTAATATGGTTCATGCCTCTGGTAAAGGATCTGGGACAGTGGGTCAATATCCTGATCAGTGTGTTAAAGTAACATCAGTTGCTCCAGGAAGTTATTTCTATCGTCATATTTATAATTGTCGTAGATTATACTAAAATAGGATGCGCTACATTTTGTAGCACACCCTATTTTTTTATTTTAAAAATGTTTTGTAGTCTTCATAATTTTTCTTTAATAATTCAGGAGTATTTAAATGATATGGACAATGTTGTTTACATTTACCACAATTTAAGCATTCTTCAATTTTTTTCATCTCTGCTTGCCAATGATCATTAAGCCAACTTGCTGCTGGTGCTCTTCTTAACATTAAAGACATTCTAGCACATTGATTGATTTGAATTCCTTTAGGACAAGGCATACAATAACCACATCCTCTACAGAAATCTCCTGCTAATTCTTTTCGATCATGAGCAATTAAATCTTGAATTTCTTGAGTAAGTTCTGGTGCTTTTGTTTGATATGAAATAAATTCATCCAATTCACTCTCTTTTTGAATTCCCCAAATTGGTAAAACATTATCAAACTGTGCTAAATATGCATAAGCAGCATCCGAACGGTTAATAAGTCCACCTGATAAAGCTTTCATACAAATAAACCCAATATTGTTTTCTTTACATCTATTTACTAAATCAATATCTTTTTGATCTGCTAAATAACTAAATGGGAATTGAATTGTATCATATAACCCACTTTCACAAGCTTCTATAGCTACTGGTAAACGATGATTCGTTAAACCTATAAAATGTATTTTTCCTTGAGCTTTTGCTTCTAACATTGCTTCATATAAACCTGTACCATCTCCTGGTTTAGGGCAAAATGAAGGATTATGAAATTGATAAATATCAATATAATCTGTTTTTAAATTATTTAAACTTGTTTCTAAGTCTTTCCAAAAACCTTCTACTGTAGTAGATCCTGTCTTCGTTGCAATATAAATGTCTTTTCTAACATCGCTTAATGCATTTCCTAGCTTTTCTTCACTATCACTATACCATCTTGCACTATCAAAAAAACGAATTCCTTGATCATATGCCTTTCTTAAAATTGTTATTGCATCTTCTCCAGTTACTCGTTGAATTGGTAATGCCCCAAAACCATTACGATTCACTGTAATTCCTGTTCTTCCTAATGTAACTTTTTCCATTCCTTTTTTCTCTTTTCCTAATCTTAACTTAAATATTCGCCAATTCCATTTACAATTCCTTGAACAATTTTATTTTGATAATCCTCACTTGAAAGTAATCGATCTTCTCCTGGATTTGATAAAAATCCCATTTCTACAATAGTAACAGGCACTTTTGACCAATTTAAACCTGTCATATTATCAACAATTGAAACTCCTCTATTTCTAGAACCTGTTGCCTTACAAATATTATTCACAATACTTTTTGAAAGTGATTGTGATTGACTTGCAATACTTGCACAATATCTATTAGAAGTTGAAGGCGCAAGTGTCAACGTTCCTGTAGGAGAAGATGATTCACTTGAATCACAATGTAAACGAATAAATGCATCTGCATTTGCCTCATTTGCCATTTGAGCTCTTTGAACATTAGATAAATCGACATTTTGTGATGTACGACACATAACCACAGTATAACCTTGATTTGATAAAGCTTCTTGTAATTTAAGTGCCACTTCTAAGTTGATTTGTGATTCTGTTTTCCCCGTTACACATCCTGTTGCCCCTGTTGTCACTTTTGCTTTCATTGTCGATGAACCTGGTCCATTAGGTTCTAATGAACTATTTCCTCGTGCTTGATGTCCTGCATCAATACAAATCACTTTTCCTCCGCCATGATAAATCTTAGCTGCTGATAATTCTTGTTTAGGTTTTTCTTTTACATGTACAGTTATTTCTTTTTCTGCTTGATTTCCTGAACTATCTTTCGCAAATACTTTTATTTGATAATCCCCTGCTTTATTTATATCTAATGAAGATAAATCATATTGTAAATCAATATTGCTTAAATCTGTTGTTTTGATTTCTTGATTAAAATCATAATTTTCTGTTCCTTCTTCAAATGAAACTTCATTTATTTCATTAAAAACAGGCGCTGTAGTATCTTTAACAATCACTTTCTTTTTTAGTTTTTGATCTTGATATTTAATATTTATTGTATAGTTTCCAATTGCTGGATAATCTTTTTGATCTTCATTTTTTAGATTGTCTGTTATTTTTGTTTCTTTTTTTATTTCTTTCAACTTATCTTTATCTATGTCTTTTGTTTGAATGAGATCATCAAATGAATATTGAACTGTATTTCCATATTCTACAATAATCTCTTTTTTATTTTTTAAAGATAATTCCATTTTTTCTGCTCGTGTAAGATAATAAATACCTCCCACCATCACCGCGATAACAATCCCAATAACTCCTATAAACTTCTTTTTCATATTCCCTTTTTCTCCTTAAAACTATTATACAAAAAAAAGAGAAGAATGGAAGTTCTTCTCTATAAACCTTTGACATGAATACGTGTAATTGCACGTTGCAAAGCTGCTTGTGCTCTTAACATATCGATTTCATTGTTTTGTATTTTAAGTCTTTCTTCAGCTCTTCTTTTTGCCTCTTGTGCTCTTTCTAAATCAATTTCTTCTTGTGATTCAATTGCATTAGCAATTAAAGTTGTTTCTGTTTCATTTACATAAATGAAACCACCTGCGACAGAAAAATATGTTCTTTTTCCATCAATAATATAATTCATTTGAGACACTTTCACACCACTTGCTAGTGGAATATGATGAGCTAAAATACCTATTTGTCCAGCAGTTGTATCAAGATTTATCTGATCAATTTCCACTTCTTGGTAAATACCTTGAGGTGTAATGATTTTTAGCTTAAATTTAGTCATTTTCGATTTGTTTAGCCTTTTCTACAGCTTCTTGAATAGTACCAACATTATGGAATGCTTGTTCAGGTAATTGATCCCATTTACCTTCAAGAATTTCTTTAAATCCTTGAACAGTATCTTCTACACGGACATATTTTCCATCTAAACCAGTAAATTGACTAGCTACTGTAAATGGTTGTGATAAGAAGTTACGTACACGTCTTGCACGTGCAACGATTAATTTATCTTCATCACCTAATTCATCCATCCCAAGAATTGCGATGATATCTTGTAATTCTTGATAACGTTGTAAGATTTGTTGAACACCATGAGCTACTTCATAATGATCTTTACCTACAACTAATGGATCTAAGGCTCTTGATGAAGAGTTAAGTGGATCTACTGCAGGGTAAATACCTAAAGCAGCGATTGAACGATCCAAAACGATTTTAGCATCTAAGTGAGCAAATGTTGTTGCTGGTGCAGGGTCAGTTAAGTCATCGGCTGGTACATAGACCGCTTGTACTGATGTAATTGATCCTTTTTTAGTTGATGTAATACGTTCTTGTAAAGCACCCATTTCAGTTGCTAGAGTTGGTTGATATCCTGCTTGTGATGGTACACGTCCAAGTAAGGCAGAAACTTCTGAACCTGCTTGTGTGAAACGGAAGATGTTATCAATGAATAATAACACGTCTTGACCTTGTCCATCACGGAATTGTTCAGCCATTGTTAAACCAGTTAAGGCAACACGTAAACGTGCTCCTGGTGGTTCGTTCATTTGTCCAAAGACAAGTGATGTTTTAGATAAAACGCCACTTTCTTTCATTTCATAGTATAAATCGTTACCTTCACGGCTACGTTCTCCAACACCGGCGAATACTGATAACCCACCATGTTGTGTTGCGATATTGTTAATAAATTCTTGGATCAATACTGTTTTACCTACTCCGGCACCACCGAATAACCCAATTTTACCACCTTTGATAAAAGGACAAATTAAGTCTACAACTTTAATTCCTGTTTCAAAGATTTCTGTAGTTGTCATTTGTTCTGCATAAGTTGGCGCAGATCTGTGGATAGGCATACGTGGAACATCATTTCCTAATTCACCTTTACCGTCAATTGGTTCACCTAAAACATTGAACATACGTCCTAATGTATCATTTCCTACTGGAACTGAAATTGGGTGACCTGTATCAACAGCATCCATTCCTCTTACTACCCCATCAGTTGGTCCCATGGCGATACATCTTACTGCATCATCTCCAATGTGTTGAGCAACTTCTACGACTAATTCTTCTTCACCATTTTGAATACGAATTGCTGTATTTAATCGAGGTAATTTATCTTCGCTAGCAAATGCAATATCAATAACTGGCCCACGGGCACTAATTATTTTCCCAATATTTGCCATATTGACCTCCTTATTGCGCATTAGCTCCAGCAACAATTTCACTAACTTCATTAGTAATTGCTGTTTGACGAGCTTGATTGTATTTTAATAATAATTGTTCTGTTAATTCTTCTGCGTTATCTGTAGCATTTTCCATTGAAGTTCTACGTGACGCATTTTCACTTGTCACACTTTCAACAAGATAGCCATAAACGACAGCTTGTAAATACATTGGTATTAAACTATCTAAAACTTCTTCAGGACTTGGTTCAAAAATAGTGAATTTATTGGTAATTTCAATATTTTCAAACTCATTTGTATCAATTGGTAAAAGTGTTACTGTACGTGGTTTAAATGTTAAGTTATTAACAAATTCAGTATAAATGATTTTTATACTTCCCACTTCTTTATTAATATAAAGATCTGTGACACTTTTTACTAATTTAGTCACTTCATCAAAAGCTAATGTTGAATTTAATGAAGCAAAATCAGTATTGATTGGTCCTTGATGCGTTCTACGGAAATAATTTGTTCCTTTACTTCCAATTGAGTAAACATAATCTTCATCTTTAATTTGTTGACTAATTTCTTTAAAGACATTGGCATTATATCCACCACATAATCCTAAACTTGAAGAAATAACAATATAAACATCTTTATCTACTTTATTTTCAGCGAGATAGGCAGAATCTTTTAACCCTTTATTAGAAGCTAAAATTTCTGCACATGTTTGTCTAACACCTTGATAATAAGGTTTTAATTCATCAAGTTGATTTCTTGTTTTACGAAGTTTAGATGTCGCAACTAATTCCATTGCTTTTGTAATCTTTTTAGTAGATTCAACGGATTTAATACGACGCTTAATTTCTTGCATTGATCCAGGCATTAGTTAGCCCCTTGTGTTTTTAAGAATTGATCAACATAAGCGCCTGTTGCTTCTTTCATCTTCGCTTCTAATTCATTTGAAATCACTTTTTGAGTTTCTATTTCAGTAATAAATTCAGGATGAGACATTTGAATATTTTCTACTAAACCATCCATAAATTCTTTTACTTTTTCTACAGCTATTTGTTTTGTATAACCATATTTTAATGCAAATAAAGTAATGACTTGTGTTGGCACACTACGTGGTGAGTATTGTGCTTGTTTTAATACTTCACGTACTTTTGCCCCATGATCCAATGTTGCTTTAGTAGCAGCATCTAAGTCAGAACCAAATTGTGCGAAAGCTTGCATTTCTGCATATTGAGCAAGTTCAAGTTTTAATGAACCAGATACTTGTTTCATCGCTTTAATTTGTGCAGTAGAACCTACACGTGATACAGATAATCCTGTATCTACAGCTGGTCTAAATCCAGAGTTGAACAATTCTTGTTGTAAGAAGATTTGTCCATCAGTAATTGAAATAACGTTTGTTGGAATATATGCTGAAATATCCCCAGCTTGTGTTTCAATGATTGGTAAAGCAGTAATTGATCCTCCACCATTTTCTTCATTTAAACGGCAAGCACGTTCAAGTAATCTTGAATGTAAATAGAAGACATCCCCTGGATAAGCTTCACGTCCTGGTGGTCTTTTTAATAATAACGACATTGTACGATAAGCTACCGCATGTTTAGATAAATCATCATAAACAATTAAAACATCTTTTCCTTCATCTAACCAATGTTCAGCAATTGCACATCCAGCATATGGTGCAATATATTGAATTGGTGCAAGTTCACTCGCTCCGGCAGAAACAACACATGTATAATCCATTGCTCCACCTTGACGTAATTTTTCAACAACTTGTGCAACCGTTGAATTCTTTTGTCCAATAGCAACATAAACACAATAAATGTTTTGTCCTTTTTGGTTTAAAATTGTATCAATAGCAATTGCAGTTTTACCTGTTTGACGGTCACCGATAATTAACTCACGTTGACCTCTACCGATAGGAATGATAGCATCAATTGATGTAATACCAGTTTGTAATGGTTGATCAACTGATTTTCTTGTCATTACACCACTAGCAACACGTTCGATTGGTTTAGTTTTACCAGTATTGATTTCACCTTGACCATCGATTGCTTGTCCTAATGGATTAACAACTCTTCCTAACATTTCATCCCCGACAGGGACTTCAATAATTCTTCCAGTACGTTTAACTTCGTCTCCTTCTTTAATCGTACTTTCAGATCCAAGTAGTACGGCTCCTACACTATCTTCATCTAAGTTCATGACCATTCCGTAAACATCATTTGGGAAAAGTAATAATTCACCTAACATGGCATTATCTAACCCATGAATAACACTTACACCATCACCAACAGTCACGACTGTTCCGACATCTTTTTGTTCAATGATATCGTCATAATGCTTAATTTGTTCTTTAATTAAAGCACTAATTTCATTTGGTCTAAGCCCCACTATTTCCACCTACTTTCTTAATAGTTCTTTTTTAAGCATTTCTACTTTATTTTTAATTGTTCCATCATAAATACGGTTAGCAATTTGAACTTTAATACCACCTAATAATGATGGATCAATAGATACTTTTAAAGTAACCTTTTTGTTTTCTTTTTGACTGATTGCTTTTTCTATATCTTGAATTTGTTGATCAGTTAATTCATAAGGTGTATAGATCATACCTTCTTCTATACCTAAATATTGATTTGATAAATTAATATAAGATTTAACAATATCATCAATATAACGAATTCTTCTTGATTGCACTAATAGTTTTAAGAAATTTAAAACATATTGATCAACATTCCCTTTAAATGATTGATCCAATAATTGAATCTTTTTATCATTTTCAATAAGAACGTGATTAAAGAATTGAACAATTTGAGGATCACTATCTAGAACCTCACCAACTAATTTGATGTCATCAAGATATTGAGTGACTTTATTTTCTTCTTTCGCTAAATCAAATAAAGATTCAGCATATCTATCGCCAACAACACTCATTAGTTAACCACATCATCAACAAATTCTTCTACTAATCCTTTGTTGATTTCTTCATTCATTTCTTTGTTCATCACTTTAGTTGCAACCTCAATAGCAACATCCACAATTTCTTGTTTCATATCTGCTTGAGCTTGTTTCTTTTCTGTTTCAATTTCTTTTTGTGCTTGTTCAATTTTAGCTCTTGCTTCTTCGTTTGCTTGGTCAATAATTTGTTGTTTCACTTTTTGACCATCATCTTTTGCTTGATCAAGAATTTCACGATATTTGCTGGCAGCTTCACGTGCTTCTTTTTCAGCTGTTTCTAAATTTGTAGAAGCTTTTTCGTTCATTTCTTTTGCCTCATTGATTGTAGATTCTATGTAATCTGCTCTTTTAGCAAAATATTCCATGACATTTTTCCATAAAAACTTCTTAAAAATAAGTAACAAAACTCCTGTAGATAATAATTGAACAATCAGTGTTGTAAGATTAGGGAATAATTTTCCTGCTATATCTGGCATCTTTATTCCTCCTTTGTCAGATTTTCAATTATTAATATACGAATAATAAGATTAAAGAAACTAATAAACCATAGATGGCAACTGTTTCTGATAAGGCAATCCCTAAGATCATCATAGTACGGATTTTACCTTCAGCTTCTGGGTTTCTACCAACAGCTTCTACAGCTTTACTAGCAGCAATCCCTTCACCAATCCCTGTTCCTAAACCTGCACATACAGCAAGACCTGCTGCAATAGCAATTAAACCTTTTACCATAATTTTTTTCCTCCTAAAAAATAGTTCATTTTTCATTTATATCTTAACTAGCAAGCTAGTAAAGAACTTAATCTGGATTTTCCATCATTATCAAGATAGATGATAATGTAACGAATACCAATGTTTGAATGCATCCCGCAAAGACATCAAAATAACAATGTAGCCAAGGAGCAATCACTGGTCCTAAAAAGTTAAAGTTGATCAATAACCCTGAAATGTAACCTGTTAATTGATAAACTAAATACATAAGGATCGATCCACTTAAAATATTCCCAAATAAACGCATTGATAACGAAATCAATGGCGAAAGAATACTTAATAAGTTTGTTGGTGGCCATACAGCACCCCAAATGTAAGATAATAATCCTTGTTTTTTGATTGCATTAAACTGAATTAAACAGAATGTAATTGTTGTTAATGCAAGAGTAATAGAATAATTTGAAGTTGGTGCTTCAAATCCTAATAATCCACTTAAGTTCGCAATGACCAAATATGCAAAGAGCATTGCAAAGTATGGATAATAGTTCTTTTCAAATTTCTTTGGCATGATACTTTTTAAATAGTCGTAAATCATTTTAACACCTGTTTCAACAACTAAAACAACACCTTTAGGTCTTGCTGTTGGATCAGCAGTTGCAAATTTTTTTCCGGCATAAATAAAGAAAATAGCCATCACCACCATAATAATCAATGAAAAGATTAATTCTACCTGTAAAGAATCTAAGAAGTTACTCACCCTTTCACCCCCTTCATTTGATAACTTACAATATATATGGTTATTTTAATGACCATATATCCAAAAAGAACACCTATCAGATTAAACCATTTTGGAATAAAAATAGCAATTAAAAAACCAATCGCATAAATTGCAAGTTTGACTATATTTAATAAGATAATTAAACTTGTAGATCTTTTTAAGTTCAATATCATATCAGACGTGATAATAATAACATAAAAAATTGCAAGATTAAATAAATATCCAAGCAAAAAACCTAGCGAATAACTGAAAGATTTCATCATCAAACCAATAATTGAAAAAACGATAAAACCTATCAAAAAAATAAAAAATGATTTCTTAAAAACTAACTTTTCATTCATGATTTTCCACCTTTTAATAATGTTCTCATCACTTCTATAAACGCTAAAACAAGAAATACTAGCGTCAGAAGAGGTTTGGTTAGTAATATACTATCCAAATATAAACCCAATATGACGCCAGCTATTAAAGTTCCAAATATTTTACCTGATAACGTCAATGCATAAAGCAAATCTTTAAAAAGCTTCTCTTTATTATTCATTTGTTCCAAACAAACGATCTCCGGCATCTCCAAGTCCAGGAACAATATAACCATGCTCATTTAATTTTTCATCTAATGCTGCAAGTGTAATATCAACATCAGGATGTGCTCCTTGAATCGCTTTAACTCCTTCTGGTGCTCCTACTAAACAAACAAGTTTGATTTTTCTTGCTCCTCTTTGTTTAATATTTTCAATTGCCATATTAGCACTTCCACCAGTTGCTAGCATTGGATCTAAAACAATGACTAAAGCATCTTCTAGACCTTTTGGAAATTTAGCATAATATTCATGTGGAATTAAAGTTTCTTCATCTCTTTCCATTCCAATATGTCCAACTTTAGCTGTTGGAATAATATCTCTAAAACCATCAACTAAACCAATTCCTGCACGTAAAATAGGTGCAAGAATAATTTGTTGATCCATTTCTTTTCCCACCATTGGACAAACAGGTGTTTCAATTGCTTTATCTTTTAATGAAACATTGCGTGTTACTTCAAATGCCATAAGTTTAGCAATTTCATCTAAGTTTTGTTTAAAAATATAAGTTGATGTATTTTTATCACGCATAATTGTTAATTTATGTTGAATTAAAGCATGATCTAATATTGTTACTGACATATTTGCCTCCTAGATATATTTAATATTTGAATACATTGTGACCTTTTCAGTAAGTTTTGCTACTCGTTTTAAACATTCTTCTTTAATTTCGTCTGTTTCTTCATTTTTTAAACGATAAGCAATAATTCTAGCAACTTCTTCAAAGTCTTCTTCTTTGAATCCTTTTGTTGTCATTGCTGGTGTTCCAATACGAATTCCTGAAGCTTTGAATGGTTTTTCTGTATCAAAAGGAATTGCATTTTTATTAGCTGTAATATTGATTTCATCAAGTAAACGTTGTGCTTTTTTACCAGAAATACCACAACTTGCTTTAACATCAACAAGTAATAAGTGGTTATCTGTTCCTCCAGCAACCAATCTGAACCCTTCTTCTTTAAAGACTTTTTCCATTGCTTTAGCATTTTTGATAATTTGTTTTGCATAGTCTTTAAATTCTGGTTGTTGTACTTCATAGAAACATTGTGCTTTAGCAGCGATAATATGCATTAATGGTCCACCTTGCATACCTGGGAAAACTGCACGATCAATATCTGCAGCAAATTCTTTTTTACACATGATGACACCACCACGAGGCCCTCTTAATGTTTTATGTGTTGTTGTTGTCACAATGTCAGCATATGGAAATGGTGATGGATGAACACCAGCAGCTACAAGTCCAGCGATATGAGCCATATCTACCATAAATAATGCGCCATTATCATGAGCAACTTTAGCCATAAATTCAAAATCAATAATTCTACTATAAGCACTTGCTCCAGCAACAACGAGTTTTGGTTTAATTTCTTCTACTTGTTTTTTATAAGCTTCATAATCAATTGTTTCTGTTTCTTTTGAAACACCATAGCTATAAAATTCATAGTTAATTCCTGAAAAGTTCAATGGATGTCCATGTGTTAAATGTCCTCCATCAGCAAGTGACATTCCTAACACTTTATCTCCATGTTGTAATAAAGCTAAATAAACTGCAATATTTGCTTGTGCCCCACTATGTGGTTGAACATTAGCATGTTCTGCCCCATAGATTTCACAAATTCTTTGTCTTGCAAGTTCTTCAACTTCATCAACAAATTGACATCCCCCATAATATCTTTTTGCTGGATATCCTTCAGCATATTTATTTGTAAGAACTGATCCAGCTAATTGTAATACTTCTTCAGAAACAAAGTTTTCTGAAGCAATCAATTCAATGTTATTTCTTTGTCTATTTAATTCTCTTTCAACACTTTCAAATAATTGTGTATCTTTCATAATTTATTACTCCTTTTCTAAAGCCATCATTTTTTGAATTCTTGCATCATGTCTTCCGCCTTCATATTCGCTTTCAAGCCATGCATGTAAGATTTCTAAAGCTAAGCCTTCCCCTATAACACGTTGCCCCATTGCTAACATGTTTGAATCATTATGTTGACGTGTTGCTTTTGCACTAAATACATCATGACATAATGAACAACGAATTCCGTTTACTTTATTGGCAGTAATGCTGACACCAATTCCAGTTCCACATACGACAACCCCCTTGTCGCACGTTCCATCAGCAACAGCTTTTGCTGCTTTAGAAGCATAATCTGGGTAATCACAGCTTTCTTCTGTGTATGTACCAAAATCTACAACTTCATAACCATTTTTTTCTAAATCTTCTTTTAATACATTTTTTAATCTGAGACCACCATGGTCACATGCCATTGCAATTTTCACTTCAATACCTCCCTGATTTTTTCTTCACTAATACAACCTTGACGTAATATTGTTACATCATCATCAATTTTTACCACTGTACTTGCTAGAGTATTTTGACATTTTCCTTTGACGATCATCTTTAGTTTCCCATTAAATTCATGATACACATCTAAATCATTTAAAAGTGTCTCTTGACCTGAAATATTAGCGCTTGTTACTAACATTGGCCCTACTCTTTTCAATAATTCTAATACAAATGGATCATCAGGTATTCTTATACCTATCGTTTCTAATCCCGCTGTAAAATCATCTGATAAAATTGATTTCTTTTTTAAAACAAGAGTTATCATTCCCGGCATAAATTCATCAATCAATTTTTGAGCATTTGTATTTACATAAGCATATTTTTCTATATCTTGAGAATCATAGATCATCAAAGATACTGCTTTACTATGACTTCTATGTTTAATTTCATAAATTTTTTCAAGTGCCGAAAGATTTCCAAACTTCACACCTAAGCCAAAAACAGTCTCGGTAGGAAAAGCCACAACCTCATCTTGTTTTAATAATTCAACAACCTCGTTTATGTTCTTTTTTTCTACCAAAACTGTTTCCATGATTCCACCTCATTTTGTGATATTATACTATTTTATTATTTAAAATGATACCCTTATCCCTGGATATTTATCTCTTTCAATAGAATATTTAGCATATTTCTTAACGATTTTCCCACTATTTCTTTAATTTTCCCTAAACAAGCAAAAATCAACCTATTTCATATAAAATAACAGTGAAATCTCTATACAAATAAAATTTAAAAAAAGATATTTCACTACCGACACACATTAAACGAGAATCTGAGAAACAGCCTAAAAACACATTTATTGTTCTCAGTTTAATATATAGAGATTTTACTTGTGTTTAGGAAGGAGGCTTTTTTAAAAACAACTCTGTTTAATGAGAGTTGTTTTTTATTTAAACCAAAAATGAACAAAAAAAGTAATCACCTATGCTGGGCTATTCAAATAATTTAGGGGTCCCAACTTTGGGGGTCTACTTTAGGGGACAACTTTAGGGGGATGGACTTCTAATAATTGTCATTGAAAAACAACAGCTAGAATTCTGGCTGTTGTTTCTTTT
>NZ_JABWDK010000080.1:0-521 GCF_013361255.1 Faecalibacillus sp. H12
TTTCTTTTAAAGATTTTGGATAGGTCCATTCCTTATCTCCCGTATAAAAGACAAATGTTCCTACAGGATATACTTCTTTTCCTCTTTCTACCTGATTGATATAAAGCTGGGCATCATAGTTGAGTATACGAATAATCATATTTTTATCTAAACTACTTTGATGCTCTACTCCAATGATCATATAATCCCCATTGATACTTGCTTTTCTGACGATATCTCGGTATCTTTTTGTTTCCATTGGTAAGGGTTCTTTACCTATCAATGTGGAAACATCATTTTCCTGTGAAATCAGATCTTCTGGTTTGATGACCTGTCTACCATGAAAATAGAGAGCATTGCATAGATCTGCAAAACATTCCCCGTCTCTTAATAACCGTTTACAGGTTGTATCACTTGCATTTCTTATTTGACTCATTTTTTTACCTCCTTACATGAGTGTTTTATAGTTAGACATCATCGCTTTTTATCTCTTTTTTTAATATTGATGTAAGGAGCTTTCTTGATTTAATTGCATCATATGT
>NZ_JABWDK010000081.1:0-520 GCF_013361255.1 Faecalibacillus sp. H12
TGATATTTAAGAGAGGAAAATATCGGTGCATGTTATAAATAATGCTATTTCTAACTAATTAATTATTTATTTTTTTGTTTTTCTTCGATTTCTTTTAACATATCAATTCGTACTTGATGTCTTCCACCTTCATATTCTCCTGAAAGCCATGCATCGACGATCATTTTTGCAAGTTCAATTCCTACAACTCTTGCTCCAAAGGCCAACATATTTGTATTGTTATGTTGTCTTGATAAAAGTGCACTATATGGTTCGCTACATGTTACACATCTAATTCCATTGACTTTATTTGCCGCTAGTGAGATCCCTACTCCTGTTCCACAGATAACGATTCCTTTATCCACTTCTCCACTTACAACCGCATTTGCTACTGCTTCTCCTGATACTGGATAGTTGAATCTTTCTGTACTATCTGTTCCATAGTTGACTACTTCATATCCATATTTTTCTTCTATATATTTTTTGATTTCTTTTTTGTATTCTACTGCTACATGATCATTTCCAATTCCTATTTTCATTT
>NZ_JABWDK010000082.1:0-488 GCF_013361255.1 Faecalibacillus sp. H12
CCTTCATATTTAGCTTTGATATCTTCTTTTGGAATATCTCCTAAATAGAAGCTTCGTGTCATATTTCCAACATATCTTTCTTGTCGGATATAACGTCCATCTTTGTCTTTTTCATCTTTATCCAAGCCTTTACTTGTTGATATTGTCAAATATCCATTTTCATAGTTGACATTGATATCTTCTTTCTTGAAGCCTGGTAAGTCAACATCTACTTCATAAGTCGTATCAGTTTCCCTGACATCTGTCTTCATCATATTTCTTGCATGTTTTCCATATAATGGATTTTTCTTTCCAAAGAAATCTTCATCGAAATCATTAAAGAAATCATCAAATAAGTTTTCTGTAAATAAGCTAGGCATCATCATAAGTCATTTCCCCTTTCAATATAAATGCTTAGTCATTAGCATCGTTACTTCAAGCGGTGTTAACTCTTGAAACTAGGTTCTTTATTAATACCTTTCCTAATTTCTAAATACATTATAGTTCTT
>NZ_JABWDK010000083.1:0-451 GCF_013361255.1 Faecalibacillus sp. H12
TATCATAACTTTCTAACCTTTCAATAGTACTTCCACTGATATTTTCTAATTTAGAGTTTATGCGATTGACATGTCCATCTCGCTTTTTAGCAGCTTGTGGAAGTATCCATATGACATAGGCCTTTTTTATTCCATCATAGTTTCTACAATCATATTCCTTTCCATTTTGACTGGTAATCATTCTTGAAAGATAATCATTTCCTCTTGTTAGTGGGGCATATCCTGGATTCTCTACATTTTGTATCTCTACATCTAGATAAATTCTTTTCATTGTTCCATCAGCTTGTGGCAGATTGATACAGCAGAAATAATCAAATTCCGCTCTTCCATGATGAGCAATATCGATGACATTATTTAGCTGTTGGAAATAAGAATTTCCTTTCTGATCCTTCTTTTCTTTAATAAGTTCAATGATTTCTTCTAAAGATACATCCTCAGCTTCTTTAATAAA
>NZ_JABWDK010000084.1:0-430 GCF_013361255.1 Faecalibacillus sp. H12
TAAGGAGGTAAAAAAATGAGTCAAATAAGAAATGCAAGTGATACAACCTGTAAACAGTTCTTAAGAGACGGGGAATGTTTTGCAGATCTAAGCAATGCTCTCTATTTTCATGGTAGACAGGTCATCAAACCAGAAAATCAGATATCACAGGAAAATGATGTTTCCACATTGATAGGTAAAGAAGCATTACCAATGAAAACGAAAAGATATCGAGATATCGTCAGAAAAGCAAGTATCAATGGGGATTATATGATCATTGGTGTAGAGCATCAAAGTACCTTGGATAAGAATATGATTATTCGTATACTCAACTATGATGCACAGCTTTATATCAATCAGGTAGAAAGTGGAAAAGAAGTACGACCAGTAGGAAGCTTTGTCTTTTATACGGGAGATAAGGAATGGACCTATCCAAAATCTTTAAAAGAAA
>NZ_JABWDK010000085.1:0-412 GCF_013361255.1 Faecalibacillus sp. H12
AATGACAGACTCTACAGTGAAAAATGCATCAATGATTGCAGAAGATACACTTATCAAAATGAAACATACTGCTTATGGCCATATTGCCAATGTTCCTAACTGAATCATTGGTGAATTGGCAGAAGAAGACAGAATCTCCAGTAAACATGGTGAAGTTGAAATAGAATGTCCTGTATGCAATGGTCCTAAGAGAAGAATCAAATAACCACTGTATGATTGCAGGATAAAAAAATTTATACCAGATCACACAAATATATCATGGTATTTTAGTATGAATTTTTATATGCTATTTCCCACGCATTCAAATTCTTAATAAACAAAAAAAGAGTCATGAATGACTCTCTTAATTACAATTACTGGCGGTCTGGACGGGACTCGAACCCGCGACCTCCGCCGTGACAGGGCGGCATTC
>NZ_JABWDK010000086.1:0-377 GCF_013361255.1 Faecalibacillus sp. H12
ATATTAGCACAATTAATTTTATAAGAAGATTTGTGAACAAGTTCTCTATGTTTTTTGATTTCTTTACCAACAGTAGACTTGTCCTTGCCGATGGTAAGAGCGATAGCAGCTTTAGTAGAGCCGTTTTCGATACCTTTTTCAATGATGATTCTTTCTTGAACAGTAAGATGTAAATTTTTATTGTTAGAAGACATGATAATCTACCTTTCATGAAAATGGAAAACAGATATCAGGTAAATTATACAGGTGAAAGAGTAAATTCCACAAAAGAAGTGTAAAAGTAAGTTCAACTGTAAGAGTAAATTCAATTGGAAGCTTGTGAAAGACTAAAATCCACTTTGTCATATCTAAAGTGGAATTTAACTTTTCACTTTAGA
>NZ_JABWDK010000087.1:0-348 GCF_013361255.1 Faecalibacillus sp. H12
ATTTTTTATAGTGATCAAATGTAAGCATTGATCTATTTTTTATTGATTATTTCATATAAGCTCATTTGTTTTTCAATGCCTTAGCTCAGGTATTTGGTAGTAAAATATAATTATTGAATGTTACTACTATATATGAGAATAATTTATTAGATATTATAGAAATTGAGGAAATACGTATTATTTTGTATATAAATTATGTGTGAAGATATAAAAAAATTCTCTTTTTAGATATGAAATGAAGTATATAAACAACGAATAAGAAAAAGCAATAAAAAAAGATTAATGGAAAAAACGTTGATATAAAGGCAGAAAAAGAGGGGAATAGAGAAAAAAATAAAAAAAGGACAA
>NZ_JABWDK010000088.1:0-339 GCF_013361255.1 Faecalibacillus sp. H12
TCACTGCAATCCCTGCTTTGGCTCCTGCATCCTTGATCATTTGTAATGTTCTACAGGCATGTGGATCTGTTTCTGGATGAATATAGATGATTTTCGCTCCTAGTTTAGCAAACTTTTCTACATATTTTGCTGGTTCTTCAATCATTAGATGAACATCACATGGTTTTGTGGCTGTCTTACAGATATATTCAATATCTTGTAGTCCCATTCCAAAGTTTGGTACATAACTTCCATCCATCACATCTAAGTGAAAGATATCGATTCCACCTTTTTCTAGATTTTCTATTTCTGTTTTAAGTGATGCAAAATCTGCACACATCATACTTGGACATAATAACT
>NZ_JABWDK010000089.1:0-329 GCF_013361255.1 Faecalibacillus sp. H12
TCAGCCATGGGAGGTCTGGAAGTGTATCTGGTAATGTAGTTGACGCAATCATCAATATTATTGTCATCATTGTCTTTTTCTTTCTTTTTAGCGTAGACATAAAAGCCGTTTACAAGTTCATCATAGAATCTCTATTTAAGATAATGAAAATGTTTGAGCTTTTGTTTAGAAAGAAGACCAAGAGCCTGATACATCCATGTCTTTCTGAGTTTTTCATAGTAAATAAAAGAAAAGTTCTTCATTTTATTTTTTTTGGTATCAAAAGCTTCTTCACAAGCAAGGCAGTCAGCATAGTTAGTATCATCAATCATAAAATCACCAACTAACAT
>NZ_JABWDK010000008.1:0-87080 GCF_013361255.1 Faecalibacillus sp. H12
TGTGTAATTTAGGAGAAATGATAGCCAGAGAAAATATAGAAAAAGGACATTCTATAGGGCTTGAACAAGGACAAAAATTGGAAAGAATTACATCGATTAAAAACTTAATGAAAAAAATGGCAATACCATTAGATAAAGCAATGGACCTATTAGATTTATCTAGTATAGAAAAAGAAGAAATGAAAAAACATTTTCAATCTTAAAAGAACGTGCACCTACACGTTCTTTTGTTTATTAATTAATATTTTACGATAAAATTGAGAATATTTAGCGACTTCACTATTAATTTTCTTTACCCCATATTTTTCTAAAAGTGTTTTTTCATCACTAAATAAGTTTGTTCCTAATCCTAGATGTTCACCTTTAATCTTGACTCCTAGACTCGCAAGAATTGTTGGATAAAAATCAAAGATAGCAAATTTTCTGTTTTTAGGTTGAAGAGGTTCAATTGCACTATTAATAAAACAATTATAAGGAGTACGTAAATAGTTTTTATCTAAGTGCTTAAAGAATTTTTCAGACATACTTTTATGATCACCCGTAATAACAATTGTTGTATTTTCATACCATTCTTGTTTTTGACACCATCTTACAAAAGCTTCCACTTGTCTTGATTGACAACTAATAACATTAGCGTATTGACTATCATATTCATGTTTACACTTGTCACAAATATATCCATCTGGTGTATGAGTATCAATTGTCACCAGTTCCATACAAAATGGTTGATTACTTTTAGCCATTTCTGTTAAATCTTCTTTCGCGAATTCAAAGACTTTTTTATCTTCAAATCCCCAAAAAACATGATAATCTTGAGGAAGTCTTCCTTCTTTCTTTAAAGAAGTTGTATCTTCTATTTTAAAATTTCCATGTTGTTTATAAAAATTAGAGGTACAACCAAAGTTAGCATCTGATCCCATTAAAATTCGATTTTGATAACCTTGTTTTTCTAATATTTCACCCAATGTATAACATCCTGATAAAAATGAAGAATTTTCATTATATTTATCTTTAGAAAGTGGAAATAAAAGTGGAATTCCCGCTTCTTGTGCAACCATTGAAGCAATAGTCCATTGTGTTCCTTCAATAGTATAAGAACCCCCTATTTTATTCGAATGTGAAAAATTAATATTTTCTTTTGCTAGCTCACCTAATTCTTTAATATAATTATTTTCTTCTTGTCCGCCATCTTCTTTAGAAAGATACGTATTTTCTACAGATTCTAAATAAATATGAATTAAATTTCTTTTTTCTTTAAATTCTAATTCAACATTTTGAGGATCCACATAATGTTCTTCATAAAGTTTAGATGTTCTAACCATATCAAAAACATACGTAATAATTTGATAATTAATTAATGCGTAAAGCAATGTTCCAAGAATTAAAATAGTAATACAAATACCTTGGTAATCAAATAAAAAAACAAGTGGTGTTTTATATAATAAAAATACTCCTATTAAAGTTGTTAAAAAGGCTGGTGGTGCACAATTTAAAAACCAATCTTTAAAAATACCTTCGTCTGTTCCATCACATGGAACCACCATGTGATAAATCATTTGATTTAAGGTTTTTACTGAAAAAGTACGATTTCCCCATAAAATACTAAAGATTACTAACATTACAATAAATAAAATTATTATTAAACTCATATCATCATTCCTTTTTATTGGTTCATTCTATCATAATTTTTTATAAAGAGCGAGAAACAAAATACCCTTTTTTTCGATTATTCGTTATAATACTTACGAAGGAGTAAAAAAATGAAAGATAGAAAATTATTATTTTTTGATATTGATGGTACATTATTGAGTGAAAAGACTCATACTGTTCCTCAAAGTGCTAAAGAAGCTTTAAAAAAAGCTAAAGAAAATGGACATCTCATTTTTATTAATACAGGTCGACCTATTTCTACAATCGATCAAGAGATTCATGATTTAAACCCTGATGGTTATATTTGTGGATGTGGAACATACATCACTTATCATGACCAAGTAATCTATCATCATCAATTATCTAAAGAAAGATGTAAAGAAATTGCATCTCTTATAAAAAAATATGAAATTGATGCTGTTTTAGAATCAAAAGATCATGTTTATTTTAATACTCATATTAAAAATTCTTTTGTTCAAGAAATTCAAGAAAGATATACAAATAATGATTTCAATGTTTCAACAAGTGAAGATCCAAATCTTTCCTTTGATAAATTTACTATTTGGTTTGATCATGATATCCAAGCTTTTAGAGATAATATTTCTCAAGATTTTGATATTATTGAACGTAGTGAAGAAATGTGGGAAATCGTACCAAAGAATCACTCAAAAGCTACAGGTATTCAAACTGTTGCGGATGATTTTAAAAGCGATTTAGATCATTGTTATGTCTTTGGAGATTCTTTCAATGATGAAAGTATGTTACGTTATGTTAAACATTCTATTGTTATGGCTAATGGTGTACAAGCTATGAAAGATATTGCTTATTTTGTGACAAAAGATATTGAAGATGATGGTATTGCTTATGCTTTAGAAAAACTTGATCTTATCTAAGATTAAAAAAGCCTGCTTGGCAGGTTTTTTCATTTATTATATTAATCTAACTTACATAACATAATGCCTGGATTTTCTTCAAATGCCTTAAATCCCATTTTTTCATAAAATCTAACCGCACGTTTATTATTTGTATCAACTAAAACACATATCCCAGGTACTTTTTCTTCTTTTAAAACTTCAAATAAAGCTTGCATTAACTTTGAACACACACCATTACCTGTATATTCTTTTAATATATCAATATGAATATGTGCTGGATATTCAGGATAAAAACGTTCTAGTTCACGATTAGCATTAGGAAATCTTTCTGCCTTTACTTCATCTAATTCTTTTAAAGTCAAATAATAAGGATATGCATTTTTTTCATAAACCTTTAAATCCTTGGCACATAAAATATAACCACACACCTCATCTAAATCATTTTTAAGTATTAAGCATATTTCTTTATCAATATAAAGCTAATGTTGCCTTTTTAGCATTATCATCTTTATATCTAGATGTTGATTGAAAAATACATACATTTTGTACTTGTTGTTTATATTTTGGTTCATATTTAATTATTTCTATTTTTTCTTTCAAAAGAAGCATTTCAAGTTCTTCCCCTTTCCTTTTTATCATTCAAATTATTAAATAAAAATAACTATATCATCAAGCTCTTAATCTTCCTAAAAAAAAGAGTATTTATGAAATTTCATAAATACTACTCTACATGTTCTACAACTTTTTTTAAACGTTTTTCAAAATCACGTCTAGAAAACATAACAATGGCATTACATCCTAAACATTTAATTTTAATATCAGCACCCATTCTTACAATCTTCCATTGATTTGATTTTTTACATGGATGTTGTTTCTTCATTTCTACAATATCATTTAATTGATAATCCATAATTATTCTCCTTGATGATGATAAAATGCTTCTAAAGTATTTTGTAATAACATTGTAATCGTCATTGGTCCAATTCCTCCTGGAACAGGAGTAATTGCATAAACTTTATCTTTCACATCTTCAAAGTCAACATCTCCACAAAGTTTATTATTTTCATCACGATTAATACCGACATCTAAAACAACAGCGCCTTCTTTAACATAGTCACTATTGATCATTTTAGCACGACCAACAGCTGCAATTAAAACATCTGCTCTTTGACAAACTTCTTTTAAATTTTT
Organism: Faecalibacillus sp. H12; assembly: GCF_013361255.1. Lineage (NCBI taxonomy): Bacteria > Bacillati > Bacillota > Erysipelotrichia > Erysipelotrichales > Coprobacillaceae > Faecalibacillus > Faecalibacillus sp. H12. The sequence continues at coordinate 3,717 of NZ_JABWDK010000008.1, forward strand.
TGTTTTACTATGAGCGATTGTTACAGTAGCGTTTTTTTGTAAGCATAAAAGCGCTACTGGTTTTCCTACAATGTTACTTCTTCCCACAACAACAACTTCTTTTCCTGTTAAATCATAGTTGATTTCATCTAATAAAACCATCATTCCTTTAGGTGTACATGGTACTAAACTTCTTTGTCCTAAAAATAACTTAGCCACATTTTCTGGATGAAAACCATCTACATCTTTTGATGGATCAATGGCTTCTAAAACTTTATCTTCATTAATATGATCTGGTAAAGGTAATTGTACTAAAATTCCATCAACTGTTTCGTCTTCATTTAATTGTTTGATTTCGTTTAAAAGTTCTTCTTCACTAAAAGTTGCATCATGTGTAATTTTTAAAGAATCCATTCCTACATAAGAACATCCTCTTTCTTTATTTCTAACGTATACTTGACTTGCTTGATTTTCCCCTACTAAAATAACCGCAAGTTTTGGTAAACGATCATATTTATTTTTCATTTGTTCAACTTCTTCTTTTAATTGATCCTTGATCTTTGTTGAAATCTCTTTTCCACTAATAATCATAATATGTCCCCCTCATATTATCTATGATTATATAGGAAGAAATAGGTAAATTCAATAAAAAAGGTATAAGCCTAAGCCTATACCTCATCATTATTCACCTTCATGTTCTAAAGTATTTTTTTCATATACTTTAAAGAATGGATAGTACACAACCACAGAAATAGCAATCAATACGAACATGAAAATAACATTTCTAATATCCAATGCTGATAAGAACCCTTGTGCAAAGAATGGTGTAAATGATGGATCGACAATATAACCTAATGAAACAAGTCCCATACTTTGAACAAGATAACCAAGACCTGCCGAAAGACATGGCATGATTAGAAACGGAATTGATAAAATCGGATTTAGAACGATTGGTGTTCCAAAAATAATTGGTTCATTAATTCCACATATACCAGGCAATACACTTAAACGTCCAATTGAACGAATATGTTTTGATTTTGATTTACACATTAATAAAACAAGTCCTAATGTATTTCCTGCCCCACCTATCAATACATATCTAAACATTTGTAAGTTAATTATAGCTGTTGGTGCTTTTCCTGCATTAACAAGTTCAGCATTCACTCCGGTATTTGCGATACATAAAGCAAAAACAATTGGAAAAACAATAGAAGAACCATTAATTCCAAATAACCATAAAATATTTGAAAATAAATAAATTCCCATAAACATCCAAATATTATCTACACCTGAAATAGCTGGTGTTAAAATAGACATAATAAAATTTGGTAAGTTTTTACCTGTAGCTGCCATCAAAGCAACATTTAAACCGTATATAATAATAATGTTTGCAGCAAGTGGCAACAAACTATTTACAAAATCAGTAACTGCACTTGGGACACTTCCTGGAAAGGAAATAACAAGTTTTTGACTTACAAAACGCGAAATTTCCACAGAAACTAATGCAATAATAATAGCAACAAATAATCCATCAGCTCCTAAATAACTTGTTGAAATACCACCATCTTTTAATGGTGCTGACACCATTAAGAAAGTACACATAGCAATAATTCCATAAACAGCTGATTTCATTTGATAGCTTTCCGCTAAACAATAAGCAATACCAAAAGCAGAAATTAAGCCAACCAATCCCATTGTGTAATTATATGGTAATGTAAGTACATCATAGTTAGCAACCGCAAATTGTTTCCAACCTATTAAAGCTTTTAAAAAGATGTTTCCTGTATGTAAATCGACTAAATCTAAATTAATTGGTGGATTCGCAACAATCAAAAATAATGATCCTATAACGATTAATCCAAGTGGCATCATCATTCCTGATGAAATTGCTTGTAGGTGTCTCTGTTGTGCGAGCTTATTTGCAACAGGCTCTAATACCTTCTCTAATTTTTCTATCATTCTATATTCCCCTCAAAATATAATTTATCTATTAAAATTGCCAACCATTAAATGTAAAGGCTGTATCTACGACATTTTCTGGGTCGTATTCTTCTAAAATTTTTGCATAACGTTCTTTATAATCATTATCTACTTCCATTTGTGGAATAACTTTACTTGCTTCATGTAAGAAATGGAAAGAATCACGTCCCATTGCTTTTCCTCTTACTGTATGCTTATCTAAAGCAACATCAGGAATTTCTGGGAATTTACCCATCGCAAATGATTTAATACAAATATTTTTTAATAAATCGCTTGAACGATCTTTTTGACAGCTACATAAGTAACGAATTGCATGAATGAAATACATTGGTTGATCACCATCTGCATATTCAAAGTTTTTAGACATTTGATAGAGATTATTGACTAGAACTGCAGCCATTGGGTCTCCCATTCCAATATCTTCTACTGAAATTGTAAGTAAACGTCTCCACATTTTTTCTAATAATTGTGGTGAAGAAATATACATTTCATAAGCAAACATACATGCATCTTCTTCTTTGGCACGTCTAATTGATTTTTGCAAAGCAGAAATAACCTCATCTCCTGCATAGCCATTTTTTGTAACGATTTTTGACCAAGGGTCGTACATTGCTTTTGCCATTTTTCTTGCTCCTTTATTTTTTCTATGACATAATTATTGCGAGGTGAAACTTATGAATATTGATCATTTAAAAGATAAATTTGATTTAAATGAATTAGAAGTCTCTTTATTGGAATATATTAAGAAAAATCAAAAACAATTGAAAAATATTACCATTAGACAAATGGCAAAAGATAATTTTACATCAACTTCTGCCATCTATCGTTTATGTAATAAATTAGAATTTAGTGGTTATAGTGATATGATTTATCATCTATCTAGCAACACTCATAATAATGCTCCTGCTCAAAAATACGAAAACTATTTACCTCATTTTATTCAATTATTAAATAAACATAAAAATAGTAAAATCGTTGTTTTTGGTATGGGATTTTCAGCTCCAATTGCTGATTACATTTCACAAAGATTAACTCTTAATGGCTTTTGTACCATGAGTGTTGTTCATATGGAAATGTTGGATGCTAGTTTTCAAGACTCAACCTTTCTCATTGTCATCTCCAATTCAGGAATTACAACAAGACTTGAAGAAGTCGTTGAAACAGCTAAAAACAATCATATTGATATCATTACTTTCACAGGTAATGAAAAATCAAAAATAAGTCAGTATTCCACTTTACCTATTATCATCGGTCACTATAATCCTTTTTATCATGATAATCTTGTTCCAAACGCTTTCTTTGGACAAGTTCTCATTATTTTTGAATCTCTTCTCTATTCTTTTTTGTCCTCGAAAAAATAATATACTTTCATGTCTTCAATTAAAATAATTTGACAAGACAAAAAAACATGTTTCCATTTTTGAAACATGTTTTTCTTTTTTACTATTTAATATTTTCAACAATATGTCTTGCGACTAAGATACCATTTGCACCTGCTTGGGCAAGTCCTCTTGTAAGTCCTGCACCATCCCCAGCAACATATAAATCATCAATTTCAGATTCAAAACCATTTCTTACTTTTGGTCTTGCTGAATAGAATTTTGCTTCTACACCATATAATAAAGTATGTTCATTAGCGATACCTGGTGTTACATTATCTAACGCTTCAATCATTTCAATAATTGATTTCATTGTATTGTATGGTAACACAAGTCCTAAGTCTCCAGGTACTGCTTCTGGTAAAGTAGGCTCTGTATATCCTTCTTTTAATCTCTTATATGTTGTTCTTCTTCCTCGTTTGATATCTCCATATCTTTGAACAATAACTGAACCATTTGATAATTTATTCGCTAATCTTGAAATTTCATGAGCAAATTCATTTGGTTCATTGAATGGTTCACTAAATGTATGAGATACAAGTAAAGCAAAGTTTGTATTTTTACTTCCAAGTTTTGGATCATGATAAGCATGTCCATTCGCAAGCATTGTTCCACTATGGTTTTCAATAACAACATGACCACTAGGATTTGAACAGAAAGTTCTTACTTTTGTTCCTACTGAAGTATTGTAAACAAATTTACCTTCATATAAGTTCTTATTAATTTCTTCCATAACAATATTGCTTGTTTCGACACGAACACCAATATCTACTTGATTATTATAAAGTTTTAATCCTTGATTTGATAAAACTTTTGTAAGCCATGCTGAACCATCTCTACCTGGTGCTAAAACAACTTTTTTAGCGTGAATTGTTTGTCCATTTTCTAAAACAATTCCTGTTGCATGATGGTCTTCTACAAGAATATCTTGAACAGATGTTTTAAATTGTAAATCCATATGTTGTTTTAATTCATTAGACATTTCTGTCATAATTCTTAAGTTTTCTTCTGTACCTAAATGTCTTACTTTTGCTCTTAAAAGTTTTAACCCAACAGCATATCCACGGTGTTCAATTTCTTTTACTTTATCTGTTGTTGGATCTGTAATTTCTTTAGTAGCTCCATGTTTTAAATAAAGGTTATCTACATAATGAATGACATCTTCTACTTCATCATTACTTAAGTAATCAGTTAACCAACCACCGAATTCACTTGTAATATTAAATTTACCATCAGAGTAAGCACCCGCTCCACCAAAACCATCAGTAATAGAACACGCTGGGATACATCCAGGTTCACGATCTTTATGAACTGGACAATGTTTAATTTTTTTATCTTTAATAGGACAATGTCTATTCATAACGTCATGTCCTTTATCTATAAGTAATACTTCTAATTCAGGATTTTTTAAATATAATTCGTAACATGTCATAATTCCTGCTGGACCTGCACCAACAACGATTACATCATAATTTTCTTTCACTTTTTTCTCCTTCAATTTCCAAAAATATCCAAACCTTTCACATTATAGACGACTCTTTCTTATATCGCAAGTATTTACATGTTTTTTTATTTCGCAAAATGTTTTTATAGTTGATGAAAGATTGGTTTCATTTTTTCAAATGTACAAAAAGAATCAAAACCTATTTCTTTTAATAATTCTTTTGCTTCATCAATATAAGCTCCTAAATGTTCTGGCTTATGACTATCACTACCAATCGTAATAATCTTTCCACCTAATTCTTTATAAAGTTTTAAAATATCTCTCGAAGGTGTTGAATCCTTTAAACCATAACGATGACTTGAAGTATTAATTTCAATACCTTTACCATCTTGAATCACAGTTTTTAATATTTCTGTAATTATTGATTTTACTTTTTCAAAAGGATAATTGCCAATTTCATCATAACGTGTCATCAAATCCAAATGACCTAACACACTATAATTTTTATACTTTTTAACCACATTCAACATTTCTTGATAATAACCTTCTATATATTCTTGTTGTGATTTTTCTTTTTGATAATCTTGTGTCCAAAATTCTTGATTATTGACTTGATGGATAGATAAAATGATAAAATCAAAATCATATTGTTCATAAAGTTTTTGATAACGTGGTATTGTATGAACTTGTACACCAAATTCCATACCTTGTCTAATTGTAATGTTAGGATATTTTTTTCTTAAACTTTCAATTTCTTTAAAATACTTTGGATAGTCTACATTTACTTGCGGTTGTCCGTAAAGGTACTCTATCGGACCTTCATCCCAATCTTTTTTGATTCCATAATCCACATGATCTGTAAAACAAATCTCGTCCATCTTCATCTTAATCGCATCTTTAATGACATCTTCCATTAAATAAGTGCTGTCATCACTATAATTTGTATGTACATGATAATCACAATACATTTTATCATCACCTCATCTTATTTTAACAAGTTTATAAACACAAAAAAAGCCTCTCGGCTCTCTTTGATATATAATTGGGAAGGGAATATGAAAAACTATTCATATTGTAAAAGATTGTTTTATCTTTTACATATTTAATATACCCAGCTTTTGTGAACTCTATGCAACTTTTTTGTGTCAAACATGTAAAGAATTATTGTGAATTATGTGATGATAATCTTAAGTTTTTATTCACATACTTTAGATGGAGGTGATTTTGTGTCTTTACTTTATAAAGAAGTAGATGATTTTGAAGTTTATGCTTATCATCAAAAACAATTTAAGAAAGTCACAAAGAAGGATTTACTAGGAAAATGGACTTTATTTTTCTTTTATCCTGCTGACTTTACTTTTGTCTGTCCTACTGAATTAGAAGATCTACAAGAAAAATATCAAGAATTTAAGAAAGTGAACTGTGAAATTTATGCCATTTCTACAGATACCCATTTTGCTCATAAGACATGGCATGATATTTCTAAAAACATTTCTAAAATAGAATATCCAATGATTGGCGATCCTACACATTCACTTACCTATGATTTTGATGTCTTTGATGAAAATGATGGTTTAGCTCAAAGAGGAAGTTTTATTATTGATCCTGAAGGTAAAATCGTTGTCTATGAAGTCAATGCTGGAAATGTTGGTAGAAATGCTGATGAACTTTTAAGACGTTTACATGCCTGTCAATTTGTATATGAACATGGAGATAATGTTTGTCCTGCTAAATGGAAATTAGGTGAAAAGACGATTCAAACAACTATTGAAAATATTGGTAAATAGAAAATGACTGTTTTTTAACAGTCATTTTCTATATCTTAGTATTCTAAAAGCTTATTGGTTAATTCATTCATTGCTTGAATTACTTGTGTAACCTCTTCATTTAAATATACTTCTTGATTTTTGATTTCTTCTTGATAAATATTAATTTCATCTGCAAAATCAGGATTTTCTTGTTCTGCTTTTTCAAAGATTCCTAATAAAGCAGGATATGTTTTAGCAAATTTAAATTGTCTATTTGTTGTCCAAAATACATTATTTGGATTTGTTTCTTCACTTAATCTTCTTTGTGCTCTTAAGTTTGATTCTACAGAGAAATCATAAAAACCATATTCAGATCCACCATTTATATGCCAAGCTAAATCTAAAGCTCCATCTTTATCATTAGAAATATTACCTTTTTCTAATGCTTGAATAATATCATTGAATAATTCAATATTTTCTTGATATTGTGCAAATGATGTTGTAATCGTAGAAGATAATTCAATACCAATAAAATGATCTTGAATATACTTAAAAGCTTCATGAAGCTTAAGATTTAATTCTCTTCCTTCTTTTCTAAGAGCATCCTTTTCTTTTTCAGTTTTAGCATTTGCAAAACGTTTATTTATATTTTCAATTTTTTTATTTACTTTAACTGTAGCTTTCTTTAAAGAATTTAAAGATTGATTATATTGACCTACATCAATTCCTGCTTTTTTAGCAATATCTTCATTTAATACATTTAAATCATCGACCGCCGCTGTTAAATCCAACTTCATAACAGGGGCTTGATCTAACCAAATAGCAAGCATTCCATATGTATTGATATTAGTTGTCATAACTTCACGTGAATAAGTTGAAGGATTATCTGATTTTGTATGATAATGCATTTGAATCCATCCTTTTTCTCCTTCAGATGTTCCTGGAACATTCACAAAATAAGGAACCCCAGCATGACGATAAGAAACACCATCTTCCATTGTATTTGCATCTACAGAAGTGTCATTGATTCCTTTAGGATAAATATTGTCTTCTGGATCAATTGCAATTTCATTTACAAATTGTTTAACTGCTGAGGCATATTCTGGAACACAAGATATTTCCATTTTACTAGCTCCATCATAAAATGCTGGTAATTCAAAATTAAGCATTGCTATTGTTTTCTGTGCCCATTCTGGATGAACTGTATTAATCATTTCCCAAGCACCTGTTGTCTAATCATATTCAGTATTAGCTGCACCCCATTCTTCTGAACCATGTGCAATAAATAAAATATCATTTTCAGGTGTATAATTACTTTCTTTCATTGCTTTAGCAATAGCCATAATTAAACCAATCGCACAACTATCATCTTGAAATGATCTAAAATAAATATCATAATGACCAGAAATAATAATTTGTTGTTTTGAAGATTTACCTGGTATCTTTCCTACAACATTGTATGAAACACCATCATCTAAAGAATAGTCATTATCTATTTTTAGTGTTGTTTTATTATTTCCAGCTTTTAATGCTTTTTTTATACTTTTATAATTATTTTTTGAAATAGCCACCGTTGGAATTAAGTCATCACAACATACATCCTGTACATTAATTTGATCATCATCATAAGTTCCATAACCGCCATTATCATACGTCACTAATGCTGCTGCTTTATGTAAAGCGGCTTCTTCCATATACATATCGATCCAAGCTACATTAAATTGATCTACACCAGCAAGAACAATCTTACCTTCAACATCTTTTCCTTCATAATCTGCTGCTGTTCCATTACCAACATCAACCATTTCAGCAACAATTCCTTCTTTTGAAGTTCCTGATAACTGATAAGATGCTGGCATCATTTGAATATCTGTTCCTTCTATTTTTAAAGAAGCTGAGTTAAATTGCCATTTATCTACAGTCACAGGAATTTTTTCTGTTTCTAATCCAATTTTTCCCATTTCCTTTTCAATATAATCAGCTGCTTTATGTTCAGCATCTGATCCTGCAGAACGATATCCTAACTCATTAGATAATAAATCATCATCTTCTGCTAATGCTTTAGAAATGTTGTAAGCATACTTTGCATCAACATTCTCTAAATAATGCTCCATTGTTGTCTTTTTAGGATTACACCCAGTCAATGAAACCATCATTGTTAAAACAATCAATAAACTTATCCTTTTTTTCATTCTCTATTTCCTCCCAAACAATAAAAAAGACAGATGTTTATACACACCTGTCTCATCATATTTTGAACTATCTGTAACAGAAATCCTACTTACTGACCATTTCATAAGGTATATATAAACACTTTACAAAACTGAGCTTTTAACTCAATCAATAAGGGCATATGCCCTTCCGTATTCCACTAAATACGGTTCTTGTCTCTTCAACAAGTCTTCGGCATCTGACCCGGCCGTCCGTGTAGCCTTTAGCATATTGCTGGTCATTCTGTACAGATTTTTGTACGAAATTTATATTACATAAGTTTATTGATAAAATCAATATTATTTAATAAATTTTAAAATATGTTAAAATTGTATTGAAGGGAGGAAATAATCATGTTGCTTGATAAGTTAAATATTATTTTAAATTCTAACGATGAATTTTCTCCTAAATATATTATTAGTTCATTTGTTAAAAATAATCTTTATGAAATTCCTTCAATGTCTATTGATGCTATTGCCCTTTCATGTCATACATCGAAAAGTCAAATTTCTAAATATGTAAAATCTTTAGGTTATGAAACTATGAAAGATTTTAAAGATGCTTGTTTAGATAATATTTCTAGTATAGAAAGAACCAATAAAACCTTATTTTCATTACAGAATAGTATAGAAAAACAATTTTCATCTTTTACAAATCACATCCTTGATGAATTACATTATACAATGAATCAAATTGATGAAATCAATTTATTAAAATTAGTAAATGATATAAAGAAAAGTAAACGTATCTTTGTTTATGGTCATGGTCATGCAAGAACTCTTTGTACCTATATTCAAAATGAACTTTCTGCAAAACAAAAAGAAACTATTATCTGTGATGTTGATTTTGAAAAAGAATATAATTTTCAAGATAGTGATCTTCTTTTACTCATTAGTATCAATGGAAATACGTTTTACTTTGATAAAAGAGTGGTGCATCATATTTTAAAGTGTTCAGTTAATACATGGCTGATTAGTTGTAAAGATAATATAAACTTTTCAAAGAACTATTTATATATTCCAACATTAAATGATAAATATAATGATTATTTATTAAGACATATTCTTGATTTTATCTTGATGTATTAAGTTTCCATTTTGGAAACTTTTTTATTTAATTTCTATATATTTTCTATAATACCTTTGTAATTAAAAGTAAAGGAGAAACAACAAATGGGATTTAGAAAAGATTTTTTATGGGGTGGTGCGACAGCCGCCAATCAATGTGAAGGTGGAGCAAATGAAGGAAACAGAGGTGTTGCTAATGTAGATCTTATGCCTTTAGGTGAAGATCGTTATTTAGTTGGTACTGGTAAAATGAAAATGTATGATTTTGATGATCAACATTTTTATCCAGCTTTAACTGCTGTTGATTTTTATCATCATTATAAAGAAGATATTGCTTTATTTGGTGAAATGGGATTTAAAACTTTTCGTTTATCTATTGCTTGGACACGTATTTTCCCAAATGGTAATGAAGAAAAACCAAATGAAGCAGGATTAAAATATTATGAAGATATTTTTAGAGAATGCCATAAATATGGTATTGAACCTCTTGTTACTATTAATCATTTTGATTGTCCAATGTATTTAATTAAAAAAATCGGTGGTTGGCGAAGTAGAGAAATGATTAATTATTTCTACAAGCTTTGTAAAACTTTATTTATTAGATACAAAGGATTAGTTAAATATTGGTTGACTTTTAATGAAATCAATATGATTTTACATTTTCCTTTTGTCGCTGCTGGTCTTTGTTTTGAAGAAGGTGAAAATGAAACACAAGCTATGATTACAGCTGTTCATCATCAACTTCTAGCAAGTGCCATGGCCACAAAACTTGCTCATGAAATAGATTCAAATAATCAAATTGGTTGTATGTTAGCTGCTGGTTCTTATTATCCAGAAACATGTAAACCAGAAGATTATTGGAAAGCAATTTGTGATAATCGAGAAGTCTATATGTTTGCAGATGTTCAAGCAAGAGGTTATTATCATAATTATGCATTAAAATGGCTTGAAGAAAGAAATGCATCTATTCCTTTTGTAAAAGGAGATAAAGAACTATTAAAAGAAAATACCGTGGATTTTGTAAGTTTCTCATATTATTCATCAAGAGTAAGTAGTAGTGATTTATCTAAAGGAAAACAATCAGAAAGTAATATTTTTTCTTCTGCTAAAAATCCTTATTTAAAAGAAAGTGATTGGGGTTGGGCTATTGATCCTTTAGGATTTAGAAGTACTCTTAATGAACTCTATGATCGTTATCAAAAACCATTATTTGTTGTAGAAAATGGTTTAGGAGCGAAAGATATTATTGAACAAGATGGTTCTATTCATGATGATTACCGTATTGATTATTTAAGACAACATATTCATAACATGAAAGATGCTGTTGAAAAAGATGGAGTTGATTTGATAGGTTATACAACTTGGGGATGTATTGATTTAGTTTCTAATGGTACAGGTGAAGTTAAAAAAAGATATGGATTTATTTATGTAGATCGAGATAATTTAGGAAATGGAACTTATCAAAGAATTAAAAAGGATTCATTTTATTGGTATAAAAAAGTCATTGAAACAAATGGAGAAGATTTGTATTAAAAAAACAGCTAATGCTGTTTTTTTAAATATCTTTCTAAAAATGAATGAGCAAGAGAGCCTTGTTTGATTTGTTTTCTTGCTTCTTCAATTGAATACCAATGAGCTTCATCAACTTCATTTGTCAGTTTAAAATCTTCACTGTCAACAACAACTGCATAATTATGCATTAAAGTATTTGATGGTTGATAGTATTCATTATCATTATATGTATAATCAACTACATTTAAATTCACTTCTTCTTTAATTTCTCTAATCAATGTTTCTTTAGCGTTTTCACCTTTTGTAATATATCCAGCTACTAATACATTGAAATCTTTTCCATATTGTTTAATAAGCAAAATCTTATCTTTTGTAGGATTAAAGATAATCGTTGAAATTGCACTATTGAACATTGGAAAACGAAATTGTTTACATGTTGGACAATAAGGCACAAGTCCATCTATGCCACATTCTTTTTCTATAAGTTTAGTTCCACATTCACTACAATATTTCATTATTTATCACCTACGCCATTATAACGTAAACAAATAATAACTAACAATATTAAATTTATAAGATGAAAACATAAAGCGATAATAAAAACAATTTGATAACTTTGTGTAAAATCATATAAATAACCAATTAATGTTAATGAACTGGCACTTCCTACATTTGTAAGAAAACCAATAACAGAATAAGTTCTTGCATAGTTTTCATTTCCAAAGAAATAACGTGTTAACATCGGAATCCCTACAGCACCCACAGAATAAATAGAACCAAACATCAATGAACCGATATAAAGTAAAAGCGTTTCTTGATGAATCACTCCCAAAAATAATAGAACTAAAGAAAGACAATTTATTAGAATCATCATGATTACTGCTTTTATAGGACTTAATAAATCACTTAAAAATCCAATTAATAATTTAGTACTAATATTGCCTATCATGGTAAATGACATGAAAGTTGATCCGATAGTAACTGATAAATGAATACTTACAGCAATACCTGATAGATGTTGAGAAATCCCTGTAATTGAAGTATGTAAAAGAGTAAATAAACACATACAAAGGAAACTGATGGTTAGTAACTTTATTTTATTATTTTGAACTTTAGTTGTTTCTTTTCTATTTTGATAACCATAAGGTAGTAAATGTTCTTTTCGAGGATCAATATTCCAAGGAACAATTAATGCTGGAAGAACTAAAACAAGAATACAGATAGCCATGAAACGATAAGTCATTTGCTAACCATAACAAGTAATTCATGAACTTAATAAAGGTGAAAAGATAGCCCCTGAAAGTCCACTAAAACTTAATGCTAAACTCGTCGCTAAGCCATGTTTTTTATCAAACCAATTTGTAATAACAACTGTAATAGGAACCATTCCATAAATACCTACACCGATTCCTCTTAAAATACCTAAAATATAAAATAAATAAACAGATGTACTATAAGACATCAACCAAGTTGCACCACTTGATAAAATAACACCTATTAGTAAGACCTCTTTATAGAAATATTTTTTAATCACTTTTGATATCTTTAATGAAGTTAATGCTGTCGCTAAAGTTGAAAGTGTGGCATGCATCGCAAAAGTTCCTTTTAACACTTTTAAACTTTTAGCTACAGGTGTATAAAAAACACCTATCGCATTGGTACATAAACCAATAGAACTGGCTGCTAAACAACACATAAAAAAAACAATCATCCAATGTTTATAACTTTTATTGATCATAATTTTCACCTCAATAAAAACATATAACTTTATAATCTCTAACGCATTAGATTTCCTAAATTAAGAAAAGGAGGATCAAATCCTCCTTGCATATTCTTGAGCTATTAAACTTGCAATAAATTGTAATTGATAAGGGTGACTGTTTTGATCTCGTTTAGAATCAAAGGTAATCACATGATCAATAAAATCTGGATAACTTTCTTGTTTACTTGAAATCAACCAAATTTGTGGTTTCTTTAATTTATTCTTTAAAGTGCTTATATCAGGATAATCAAAATAACATCCTGTATAAGAAAAGATAATCAATAAATCATCTTCATTGGTTGATGAAATATATTGTAATTGTTGCTTATAGGAAATATGTGAATAAGTTTGTTTCCCTAACATCAATAAATCACTTTGTAAATTAAAAGCAACTGCTCCTGCTTTTAATAAACCAAAGATACCTACTTGTTAATATTTTTGGATTTCTTTGCATAATGCATTTATTTGTTGCATATCTATTGATTTTTCTACCATTGTAATACTTTCTTTAACTTTTAAACTATATTCTTCTAAACGATTTTTAGCCTTAGAAGATGAAGAATATTGTTCAAAATTCATCTTTATTGAAATCAATAACTCTCTCAATTCATTAAAATCATTTAATCCTATTTCCTTACAAAACCTTGAAATAGAACTCATCGCTACAGAACATTCCTTTGCCATCTCTTGAATACCAATATCCTTAATATCATCTAAATGATTTAATAAATACGTTGCAATTTGACTATTCGTTGAATCTTTCTTTTCACTCGCTAAAGTACTAAAAAAACAATCGGTAACTTTCCATAAAGCATACAATCACTCTCTTTCTATCTTCCTCCAGCAAAATTATACATTAGTCTTTCTTTCATTTCAGTAACATCCTTACCAAAGACTTCTAAAATTTTAAAAGCAAAAGGATAAGGATAAGGTGTTGCTGGTCCTTGACTCGTTACAATGTTTTGATCAAAAACAGCGACTTCATTTACAAAATCTCCACTTACAAGTTTATCTTGATAACCTGTATATCCTGTTACTTTTTTACCTTTAATGACATTGGCTTTTTCTAACACAACTGTTCCTGAACACATTGCTGCTATATATTGATGATGCTCATTAAAATATTGAACAAGTGAAATCACATCTTGATTTTCTAATAAATTTTGACCACCAGGTCTTCCTCCAGGTAAAACAAGCATATCATAATTTTTAATTTCATCATTAAAAAGCTTATCTGCTTTAACATACATATCATGCATTCCTCTTACAAATTCTTCATTAAAACTAAACGTATGACATTCTAATCCCCCTCGACGAAGTAAATCCACAATTGTTAATGTTTCTCCTTCTTCATATCCTTCAGCCATTAATACTGCAACACGTCCCATTTTATTCATCCTCCTTGACATCAAATGCATTAAAATAAACCATTCTCTTTTTAACTGCTAAATCATCTCCACCTAATAATTCTACAAGTTTATAAGCAAATCCATAAGCTGTTGCTGGTCCTCTACTTGTAACAATATTGCTATCAATGACCACTTTGTCATTTAAATAAGTTCCTTGTTTTATCTTTTGATCATAGCCTTGATAAGCTGTAAATTTTTTATCAACTAATAAATTTGCTTTTTCTAAAACAATAGGTGCTGCACACATAGCACAAACATATTTACCTTTTTCATTCATTTGTTGTAAATATGAAATAAGTGTTGGGTTATTTTTCATCGCTTCTGCTCCACCATAACCCCCTGGTAAAATAACCATGTCATAATCAAGAAGTGTCTCATTTAAGATGTGATCACATCTTACAATGATTTCATGTCCTCCTTTAACTTCTTGTTCAAAACCTACTAAATCACATTGAAGATGTGCTCTTTTTATAATATCTGCAATTGTTAGAGCTTCACCTTCTTCAAAACCTGATGCTATTATAATTGCTGCTTTTTTCATCATTATTCCTCCATTTCATCTTTAAAATAATCTTTACAATGAAATGAAACAATGGATTCCCTAAATTAAGAAAAAAGCCTAAGAATTTCTTCTTAAGCTTTAAGATATTCAATAACATCTTTAGCATCTTTGGTTTCTAATAAAACTTGCATGGCTTGTTTATTATCCATAACTGCATAAAGATCTTTTAAAGTATTTTTAGTTACTTGAGGTTCTTTCATATTCATAGCAATCATAAAAATAATCTGTACTTGATGTTGATTCCATAAAATAGTTTTTTTAGGTTGCTATAACGATTTTAGATTTTATAATTTCTTTTTCACTACCATGAGGAATAGCAATATTATTACCTAAATCAGTAGCCATGATTTTTTCTCGACGAAATATACTTTCTTTATAGTTTTCACTAACACAGTGATGTTTATGTAATTCATCACATAAACCACCATCCAAGCTGTAATAGCTGTAAAAACAATAGCTTCAAATTTTGTTTTGGGCATTTTTAATTCTTTTTTCATAAATTTCCTCCTAAAAAAATAAATGCCACCTCGCCTTTTGACAGTAGCAAGGTGACATTTAGTGTCTAGGTGTATTTTAGAGATATTTTATTTTAAAGACAAGAAAAAATATTTTTCTTGTGCATCTATCGCAAAAAAACAAACAAGCATTATTTATGCTCTATGCACAACTGTGCCTTTTTTAATTGTTTCTTCAAAGAGATGATCTTTATTACTTTATAAACCAAAATTCCTAAAATAATCAAGCATAAACAACTTAATTGATTATATCCACCCAAATAATACTCATCAGTATTTCTAACAGGATAAATATCAATTTCTATACAAATCCAAATAAGTGCTAATACTCCTCCTGATAAATAATGCCAAAATAATTTATTTTCTATTTTCTCTTTCGTCATCATCTTTCTCCTTTATTTTAAATCTTCCAATTTATGAATTATTTCTTGGGAAATAATTTGTTAAAAAGGAATTATATTATTATACTGATTCATTTTTACAAACTAAAATAACATAATAAATAATAAAAAACTTATTATCAAAATAACTATTTTTTCTATTTTATACTCTTCTATCAATGGATTATGTGAAAATTAATTTTTTTAATTATTTTGTTTAATTTATTCAATAAAATAGTTTATAATAACCATGTTGGAAGTGTAATGTTTGTATAGAGATTGAGCATCCTTGATGGATGCTCATCTTTTTTATACCATTTTAATAACCATGATCTACATGTTTCCATTCACCCTGTTTATTTCTTACAAGTAACCAAATCCAATCTTTATAAGTACTATTAGGATTTAAAGAACCATCTCCACCACTTCCATCAACATCAAATGTTGATGTTAAAACAATAGCTTCATCTGCACCATATTGTTGTAGTATTTCTTTAAAATAATTTTCATTATCTCCCGCATAATAAATTTCTTTTAATGTACAGCCTTTAAAATTTTCATTAAAATAATCAATAACTGTATTAATTGCTGAAGTGATATCATCATAGCTATAAATATTTGAAGTGACTTCTTTTTCTACAATATCATTTTCTTCTCTTTTTTCTATACGAACAAGCATATTGATATCTGTTTGAATAACATATTGATAAGAATCATCAATATATGCTTTATAGTTTCCTCCACTATAATGACTAGGAAGGATGACTTCTGTAAGAGGAAGTTGTTGATTCATCAAAATATCTTGTGCATGTTTAATAATTTCTATTGGGTCTTTTTCAAGCGTTGATGTAATACTATCTGTAAAACCATATTCTTTTGAAACATATTGAATGATTTTGTTATTTTTATCATAACTAACATCAAGTCTTAAAGTTGGTTCATCTTTATCATTACTGAAATTAAAATAATTTTCTTTTTTATCTTCGTAAACATAACCATTTTTCATCAATTCATCTATAACTTCTTGAGGAAGGAGTTCTTTTAATTCTTTGATTGTTTCTGATTCACTTAAAGTACTAAAACGTAAGTATTTATGTTTTGATTGCTTTAATTCAGTATTAATTTCTGTACGTTTTGCTTTTCTTTTTTGAACAAACATTTGTCCTTTTTGATTAAAAGAAAGTTCTACTTCAAAAAGTTTACTTGCGTTTGATTTATAGTTCACTTCAATTCTAAAATTATCAGAAATATCTTTTATCTTAGAGTTAAAAAGATAATCTTCTGGTTTCCAAATAACTTTTAAGCCTTTTTTTGTATGATAATATTTTTTATAAAGATCATAAGAAATCGTAGTATCACTTTGATAGACTTTTCCGCCTAGATGAATCTCCAAAGGATTTCCTCCTTGAACAATACGAATTGATTCAATTTCATCACTTTGTACATCTACTGTAAAATAACTTGTTGTAAGATACCCATCTAAATAATATTTTCCATCATAATTTTTTAAATCTAATTGCGATTGTTTAAAATCTGTTTTTTTAGAAAAATACTTTTCTTCATATTTCTTTTTCAATTGCACTTTATCCATTATATTGACCTGATCATGAATTAAATAATAATCCATCGGTGTTGCTTGAGTAGTAATAGAATTATAGGTTTGATTATAAGCAAGAATTTCAAATGTATCTTTTGTTTCTTTGTTTTGAATACCTAATACAAATAAAAGAACTACACAAGAAATAATCAAAATAGGTTTATAGTAATGATGTTTTTTTATAGGAATTTGTTGAAGAAGATTTTCATCAACTTGAATTTCATCATAATAATTTTTAAATGATTTATTTTTCATCAGCCTCTATCTCCTTTCTTAATTGATTTCTTGCTCGGTTTAATAAAACACGAACATTATTTTCTTTGATATGTAATAATTCTGCCATTTCTTTTGTTGAATATCCTTCATAATAAAATAAATAAAGAACTACATTATACTTTTTAGAAAGCTTATTTAAATAAGGGGTCAAATCAATTTCTTGCTTTTCAAAAATATAAGTTTGTTCATCGATTTCATCTATTTTATTATGCCAAAAAGACTTCAAAGATGTTTTACTACAATTAAGTGTTACCCTTATAAACCAAGCTTTTTCATGTTCTAAAGATTCAAAAACTGGTTTTCTTTTCATATAACGATACATCACATTTTGGAAGATATCATCTGCTTGATCTTTTTGATGACATTGACTAAAAGCTAAACGATAAACCAGTTCTTTTTCTCGTTGAATCACTTCTTCCATACAAAAACCTCCTTTCATTAGTAATACTTTTTAAAGGTCAAATATGTTACAAAAATTATAACATTTTCATAAAAAAATACCTTGGTATTACCAAGGTAAATGATCTATATTAAGTTTTTCATAATTTATATTTTGACTTTGATAATAATGAACTTGATGATTCTCATCATCAAGGATTTTAATGATATTATTTTTAAGTATGACAATTGTTACTTTTATATCACCTTTTTGACTCATAATATAAAATTCATACTGTTTTTCTTGATTATCTTGATCAATATAAGAAATTGTAGGATTATTTGAAAATTCTGTTTTAATTGTTTTAATCTTTTTAAAATCATTAACATTTAAATAATCACAAAATTGAATAACTTTCTTTTGTGTCAACCCACCCGAATACATAACCACTAACGAAGCAGGTTCACGATAAGCTAAAGCCAATTGGTCACCTACATAATAATCACTGCATAATCTTTGAATGATATTATTATAATTATTTTCATATTTTTGCTGTTTTTGGACTTTATACATACCAATTAGTGTAATTGCAAAAATAAAACAAACAATACTGATGATAAAAATATCTTTTCTTTTTTTCTTTCTTTTTTGAATAATATATTCATTGCTTTGAAGGAGTTCTTCATAGTCTAATTTTAAAATAGATGTTATTTTAGCAAGTAAGGTAATATCAGGATAACCTCTTCCTGTTTCCCATTTACTAATTGTTTTGTTGCTGACATTTAGTAAATCAGCAAGTTGACTTTGAGTGTACCCTTTTTTAAGTCTTGCATTTTTTATTGTTCTAGCAAATCTATCATTATCCATATACCTTACCTCCTATTTCAACTATACATGAATCAAATTAAAATAGAAAGAAAAGGACTATCTACCCATTGTAGATATGTCTAGAAATGTTTCCATTTTGGAAACATTTTTAATTTTATTGATAAATACTTCTATAATGCATGGTGAGGTGATTAAAATGAAAAAAAGAAGAATAAATAGTGAGATATTGTATTTAATTGCAATATTAGTTTTATCATTTTCAATAGACTTACTGACTATTGCAAACATGGGGTTATCTGCTATAAATGGACCCGCTTATATTTTAAGTGAAAAAGTTTATTCACTTACTTATGGTCAGGCAGAATATATTGTTGAAGGAATTATTTTTATCATTTTTTGTATTTTAATGAAGAAATTTAAAATGGCATATTTGAGTTCTTTTATCACAGGTGTTTTATATGCAACAATGGCAGATATTTGGAAAATAATTATTCCTTTCTTTCAAACTCAAAATGAAATATGTTTTCAATTACGTATTGTTTATTTTTTTATAGGTTTTATACTTTCAGCAATGGCTGTCGCTATGTTTTATAAATCTTATTTATATCCTCAAATCTATGATTTTTTTGTTCAAGAAATATCAAAAAAATATCATATTACTTTAAAAATATTTAAAACTTGCTTTGATTGTACATTCCTTATTTTATCTTTTATCATGTCTTTATTCTTATTTCATGGAATTGTTGGTATTGGTATAGGAACTATTATTGTTGCTTTGTTTAATGGAACATTCATTAGTTTTTTCAAAAATTTTCTTGATAAACATTTTATATGTATTCCAAAATTCACCAAACTTGAAAAATATTTAAAGCTATAAAAAAGGCTATAATGAAAACCTAAAAGCTAGGTTTCTTTATAGTCTTTTTATTCAGCAATCATCCCTTTATAGTTCATACCATAAAGTTTAGCAAAACGACTCATTGTATATTCACCAGCAGCTAATTGTTCCTTTGTAGGTGCATATCCTTGGAAAACAAAATACATATCTTTTCCTTGTAATAAACTTTCATCTACATAACCATAAAAACGATCTAAAACATTACGAATAGCTCCTGACATACTATGCCAATAAAGTGGTGAACCAATAACAATTGTATCTGCTTGTTTCATTTGTTCAATAACTTCATCTAATTGATCATCTTCAAAGTTTTGACCATAACTGTAGATTTTATAATCAACTAGATTTAATGTTTTAAATTCTTGATCTTTTAAGAATTTTTTAGTAAGTCTTACAGTATTTCCATTTTTATTAGGACTTCCATTAATAAATAAAATACTCATTTTTATATCTCCCTATAACTTATATATAATTGTGTTTCATTTCTAATAATTTTATAGTGTTTAATAATATTAATTAATAAATTAATTTGATATTCTTCGATATCACCTATCAAATAAAGTTGTTCATTTGATAATAAGGGTTCAAAAGAATAATCATTAAGTTGTAATAGATTTATGATTTCATCTTTTTGTTTGCTTAGACAAACAATAATTGCTTTTTGCATTTTTTCACCAACTTTATTTATAAAATATATCTAATTTTTCAATTGCTTCTTTTACAACACTTTCTTTGTAATACGTTTGTATATGGGTTGCATCTTTAAGATAATAAAGTTCTTTTTCTTTTGTCGTAATCGCTAGTTCAAAAGCTTGTTCACTCATATAATTTGTATCAGCATGATCTCCAACCATCATTAATAATGGTTGATCAAGAAGATACATAAATTGAACTGGATCATAAACCATCAAATCCATCAAGTTTCTTTGTAAAAAACATGAATGACTATTAGGATGAAAATGTGTTTCTACATAATATTCATAACCTTCACGATACATTTCAATTGGTAATTGATGCCCTACTTCTGGTTTCATCTCTGTCATATTCGCATTATAAATCAAAGTATCTTCATTTAATTCTTTTTCTCGAATAGAAGCAACCTCATGAAGTCTTTTTAACACGGTATCAACTTGACTGTTTTGAAAGCCTTCACGTCTAACCGCTCCCGTATTAAACATAGAGACAGTAGCTATTTTCTTTAAACGTTTATCCATTTGTCCACATGAAAGCAGATAGCCTCCACCACCGCAAATACCTAAACCATAGATACGTTGTGAATCAACGCCAGGAAATGAGAAGATAGCATCAATCATCCCTCTAATATCTTCTATGCGATAATAAGGAATATCTTGTTGTCTTGGCATTCCTTCACTTTCACCAAAAAACATGCAATCAGAGACAATTGTAATATATCCTTTTTCAGCAAGTCTTTGTCCATAAAGTCCAGCTGCTTGTTCTTTAACTGCTCCATTAGGAACAGCGATAACAATAGCAGGATATCGTTTATCTTTACTATAGTTTTTTGGTGTATAGATATTAGAAGCAATTTTTATGCCATTTAATTGATAAGTAATTGGATGTATTTGAACTTCATTTTCTTTATTTTCAGTTATAGCATTTTCATAAACCAATCCAAAAGGATTAGAAGAAAAGGGAAAAGCTTCCCTTTTATCTAATTGAATCATTAATGACCTCCAAATACTTTAAATTCCATTGTATTTAATTTATCATCAATTGTTTTAACTTCTTCTTGACTTAATTCAACATTACCTGCTTCAAAGTTAGATTGAAGTCTATCAAGTTTTCTTGATCCTGGAATTGGAATAATGAAATCATATTTATTAATCATCCAAGCAAGTGACATTTGTGCATTTGTAGCATGATGTTTTTCACCAATTTGAGAGACAACTTCTAATAATTCATTTGTCTTTTTAATTCCTTCTTCACTGTATTGAGGCATATCAGGTCTAAAGTCTTGTTCACCACTACCGAAAGCTTTTTTAGATTGATAAGCTCCTGTAAGTGCCCCATTAGCAAGAGGAGAGAAAGCAACATAAGTGATTCCTAATTCTTTACATACAGGCATTAAATTTTCATGCCATCTAGCCATCATTGAATATCTGTTTTCAATAACAGTTACAGGACATACAGCATGAGCACGTCTTAAGTATTCTTCATTTGTTTCAGAAATACCCCATGCTTTAATTTTTCCTTCTTCAATTAATTCTTTCATCACACCAGCAACAACTTCTGGTTCTACTTTAGGATCAATACGATGTTGATAATAAACGTCAACATAATCTGTTTGTAATTTCTTTAATGATCCTTCTAAGGATTTTCTAATTGTTTCTGGTGAACTATCAAATTCAAGGTGATCACCCATATGTTTAACACCAAATTTAGTACATAAGATAATATCTTTTCTAAATGGTTTAACAGCTTCACCAACAACTTCTTCGTTATAAGCTGTACTTCCATCAGGATTAACTCCTGTATAACATTCAGCTGTATCATAGAAATCATATCCCATGTCATGTGCTTTTCTTAAAATTTCTACTGCTTCTTCTTTAGGCGTTGGAAGTCCACTGGCATGAGTTAATCCCATACATCCTAGTCCAATCGCATTAACATACATATCTGTTTTTCCAAGTCTTACTCTTTTCATCTTTCTACTTTCCTTCCTCATAATCACATGAAGCTGATACTTCAGCCCATTTATCTAATTCTGCAATTTTTGCTTCTAAAGTTGATTTAACTGCTGTTACGGCTGCTTTACCTAAAGTTAAAATTTCTGGTAAATCATCATTATGCACAACATCTACAATGACTTTACCAGCTTTATCTGGATCACCTGCTTGTTGATGTTTGTTTTCAAAGTTACCTGGTCTTGATTTACCTACGACTGCTTCATAATCACCAATTTGAGCTTTTGTTCCTTGTAAAGATTCACCATCATAGAATCTTGTTCTAAAAGCTCCTGGTTGAACAACCATTGCTTTAATTCCTAATGGAGCAAGTTCTTTCATTAAACCATTTGTAAGTAATTCTAAGGCTGCTTTACTTGAAGCATAATATCCTGAACCTACAGCGGATCTTGCTGCTGCAATCGAAGTCACATTTAAAATATAGCCTGATTTTTGTTCTCTCATTTTAGGAAGAACGGCTTTAATTAATTCAATTGGTCCAAACAAATTAGTTTGATATAAAGTTTGAACTGCTTCGATTTCTCCTTCTTCTACAGCACTACGATAACCATATCCTGCATTATTAACAAGAACATCAATTGTTCCAAATTTATCGTATGCTTCTTTTACAGCGTTTTTAATACTATCTTGACTACATACATCTAAAGAAACAGCTAAAGCCGTTTCTGGATAAGCTTCTACAATATCCATCACTTTATCTTTATTTCTTGCTGTAACAATTGCTTGATCCCCACTTTCTAAAACAGCTTTCGCAATTCCTTTTCCAATACCACTTGAACATCCTGTAATTAACCATGTTTTCATTTTTTAGTTTCTCCTTTTTACATACATATTTTATTTTTTTATTACTTAAAAGTACAATACCAATAAAGAAATGTGCTATAATTTAAACGCATAGTAGGAGGTCATTATATGATAGAACTTAATCAACTTGAACAACTTATTTATATTGCTGAAAATAAAACAATTTCTAAAGCTGCCAAAGAATTATTAATTTCACAACCAGCCCTTTCACGCTCTATGCAAAGATTAGAAAGTGATTTAGGAGTAGAACTCTTTGATCATTATAAAAATAAAATTGTTCTTAATAAAAATGGTGAATTAGCTGTTAAGCATGCTCAAAAAATCATTAAAAGTATTCAAACAATGATAAATGATGTACAAGATTATGATCAATCATTTCATCGTATTTCTATTGCAACTTGTTCTCCTGCACCTATGTGGGATATTGAACCTTTAATTAAAGAACTTTATCCTCAAATAACAATTCAAACAGCTGTCATTAATCAAAAAGATTTAATTACAAAATTAAAAGAAAAAGAGTATCAACTAATTATTACACCTGAACAAGTTGATGACTCTCAATATGTTTGTATTCCTTATGTAGAAGAAGACTTATTATTATCATTGCCTTTAAATCATCCTCTTACAAAGAAAAAAACTATTAAATTTCATGATTTAGATGGACAAACCATGTTACTTTATTCAAATATTGGTTTTTGGCATGATTTACATATGCAAAAAACACCAAAAACAAAATATTTATTACAAGAAGAACGTTTTACTTTTAATGAAATCGTGAAAGCTTCTACTCTTCCTTCTTATACTTCTAATCTTTCTATTAAAAGAGAAGGAAAGATGTCTGATCGTA
Organism: Faecalibacillus sp. H12; assembly: GCF_013361255.1. Taxonomy (NCBI): domain Bacteria; kingdom Bacillati; phylum Bacillota; class Erysipelotrichia; order Erysipelotrichales; family Coprobacillaceae; genus Faecalibacillus; species Faecalibacillus sp. H12. The sequence goes on from NZ_JABWDK010000008.1 coordinate 27,999, forward strand.
TTATTTTGCCAATTGAGGAAGAAGAAGCCCATGTCACTTATTATGTTGTGATGCTTAAAGAAAATAAGAAAAAATATAAAGAACTTATTGATAAAATAGATCAATATTATGATTATTAAAAACCCGTAAGTCTTATGACCCACGGGTTATTTTTTAATCTAAATCATTTCCATGAGATTCGATTACTTTTTTATACCAATAGAATGAATCTTTTCTTCTTCTTGATAAATCTCCAGTACCATCATCATATTTATCAACATGAACAAAACCATAACGTTTTTCTGTTTTTCCTGTAGAAGCTGAAACTAAATCAACACATCCCCACATAGTATATCCCATTAAGTCAACACCATCTTCATTAACAGCTGCATCCATAGCTTTAATATGATCTCTAAAATAATTGATTCTATAAGTATCATGAATTGATCCGTCTTCTTCAATTGTATCAAATGCTCCTAAACCGTTTTCTACAACAAATAATGGCATTTGATAACGATCATAGAGTCTGTTTAATGCATTTCTAAGTCCTGTTGGATCAATTTTCCATCCCCAGTCAGATGCACTTAAATACCAAGCGATAAGTTTCCACCACCTGCTCCTTCATAATCTTCTGGATTAGAAGCTACAACTTGTGACATATAGTAAGAGAATGATAAGAATTCAACCGTACCTTCTTTAATAATTTCTAAATCTCCATCTTCAATTGGAAGCGTAATTCTGGATTATCAACGCTTTTTACGATAAAAAAGTGCTGCGATCACAAGGCTTTTTGCAAGTAAAAATGAAAAGAATATATATAGGTAGCCTACGAAACTGGATGCTGGTTACAGAAGCAAGTCGACAGGCAGTGTATTAAAATTAGGTGGATGTAATTGAAGAAAAAATATGATATCCTGTGAGTAACAAATCGGAATTTATAAAGGAGAATATTGATGAAACTATTTTTATGTTCGCATTTTTCAAGTGTAGGAAGTCTGATAAAGGAAGAAATTGAAAATAAGAAAGTCGCATTTATTCCAACAGCTTCACTGCGTGAAGGCTACACCGGTTATGTCGGCTCGGCTCGAAAATTATTCAAAAAGTTGGGAGCAATCGTAACTGAAATTGATATTTCAACGGAGGCTTATTCAACGATACAGTCTGTTTTTGAAGATTCAGATGTGATATATTTTACCGGCGGAAATTCTTTTTTTCTTATGGACTGGCTCCGTAAAACGGGAACTGATGGGCTGCTGAAAAAGGAATTGGCAAATGGAAAATTGATGATCGGCGAGTCGGCAGGCGCAATTATATGCGCTCCAAGCATCCAATATATCCAGCAAATGGATGAAAAGCCGAAGGACTACTCACAAGAAGATGATGCAGGGCTTGATTTGATTGATTTCTATGTTCTTCCGCATTATCTTACAGCACCATTTAAGAAAGTTACCGAGAAAATAATGACTGAGTTTTCGGATTTGAATCTATACCCAATTAACAACCGTCAAGGAATTGTAATTGACGGTGAAGGTTCAAAGGTTATTTGCAAAGACTAATTTGAAAATTCAAGTTTGGAGAATTGAGAAAATCGAAGATTGTGATGGTAGATAATATGGAATGGTTTAATGTTTTTGGGCTGATTTTTATTGCAGTCATTATGATACCCAATGTTGTATTTGCGATTAAGTGCAAAGATGGATTTGATAATAAGTGGAACAATAAATATGTTGAGGTCACAGAACAAGTAGGGAGATTGGGTTGTTTCGGATTCATGATAATCAATATTCCGGGAACTTGGTTCGGGTGGTGGTCTGACGAAGCATTTGTACTATATTTGATTGTAGATACCATATTGGTAATGCTTTATTGTGCTATTTGGATTATATGTTTTAAGAAAAACAGCGTTTTCAGAGCATTAGCACTTTCTATTATTCCTTCAATGTTGTTCTTGTTTAGTGGGATTATGAGTAGGTCAGTGCTATTGATTATTGCATCAGTATTATTTGCACCAAGTCATATTGTGATTTCATATAAAAATGTAAAATGATATTTACAACTTCCCGTTTAGAGCGTATGGAGATAATCTATACGCTCTTTTTTTGCCTTTTTTTGAAAAAGTGATTAAAAAACTATTGACATTTTGTTACTGGACTAAGCACTAAAGTACTTTTTTTCTTGTGTCCGTTTTACAGGATCCATTTTAAAGAGCTTCAATTCGAAGCTCTTTTTAATCAAATAAACGATGTTCATTCCCACTTGGTATTTTATAAAGCATACATAATACTAAACCAACGGTTGCACAAATAAAAAGGAAACCAAAGAAAAATTGATATGAATATAAATCAATCAAATAACCTGCAATAGCTTGGAAAATAATCGAACTAAAACTTTTGAATGTTGAAACAATTGATAAAGCACTCATTTGGTGCGTTCCATCAATAATAGTTGCAATAACTTTCATATTAATCATAATAAATGCCATTGTTGTAACTGATTTTGTTAAAAAAGTCATAATCATTTGAATAATAACATTTGGTATATAAGCATATGTCATAAATTGAACAACAAGCTTACCATTATCTATTTAGATGTTATATAGAATTAATATACTAAAAACTATTTATCAAATGATAATTATAATTGAACTGTTAATAGAATACATATAAAAAGACCATTTTTGGTCTTTTTATAGCTTCATTATTTTTTCCATAATCCATGAAGATTACAGTAAGCATACACTTCTTCTACTTCTTCACCTTCTAAGATTTTAAAATCAACACTTGGTTTTTCTCCTGGTTTTAGATATTTTCTTTGAATACCTTTATCTGTTTTCAAAGAAACCCATTCAATCCAATGTTCTGCTGTCATTGGATGTTCTACTTCTCCAACAAATACATGAACGGTATCACCTTCCACTGTATAAACAGGAATATGTTTTTCAAATGCAGCATCTTCAATTCCTGCTTGAAGCTCTTTCATAACTTCGCCACAACATACCACAGGGACTCCTTTATCTTCTACTTTTTCAATCACATTTCCACAGTGTTTACAAATATAAAATTTTTGATTCATAGCCTTTTCCTCTTTTCTATAAATAGTAATTATTCCTATTTATAATATAAACTATTTTTCTCTATTAAGCAAACAATATGCATCTAATAACAATCCCAATAATAGCGAACATGACTAAAATCTTTATTTTTTAAATCTTCTTTTGAAATAAAGAAGTTACCGACACCTGAATCGCCCCATAAAATATGATCTTGTGAATCAAGTTGAAACAACAATATTTCATTACTATCTTCTTGACGAGGATCATATTGTGTGAAGAAAGGATAACCGCCTATTTGACAAGGAATCAAGGTAATCAAATCATTTAATTCATCCACTACCTCATCATCTTGCATGATTCCTTTTAAGTTTTCATCTAAATAAGTATCAACAACTTCATCAAAGTGAATATCATTCATTGTGATGATTTGTTTATCTAAATGAGCCTTTAATAAAAAAGTTGTATCTTTTTCTAATGGAAATTCTGTATCTTCGCTATATTGAAACTTATAAATACTTGATTCATCTACTAATTTTGGTACTTCTTCTAAATAACGTAAACACCACCCTGATTGACTATATTCATTATCAAAGTCTAATCCATAAACGCCATCATCTCCACTAATAAAGATTTGAAGTAATCCTTTTTCTGGAAAATCTTTTATATGAGGTATTTGTTCAAAATTTATTTGTGCTAATAAATATAAAGGTGCTCCCGTTTTTTGATTTACTGGAAGATTTTGATCTCCAGGCACATAATAAGCACCACCTACTTTACTATCAAAGATATGTGTTTCTTTTTCTTCTAATTCAAAGCGTATATAGTCTACTTCACTTACTTCTTTTAGTCTTTGATAGATTCTTTTGGCAGGTTTTTCTTCTTTATATTCTTCTTGTTTATTATTTTCTTTTTTTAATAGTTTGTCTAAAAATCCCGCAACAATCCCTCCTTTATACTATTGTATCAATTAATTAATATTTAAAAAGAAAAAACTTATTTTCTAGCGAATATATATGTTGAAAGGAGATTCAACATATGTACTATATAAAGATAATAATAGGAGGACTTTTATGAAATGTCCTCTATTCAAAAACAACTTTCTTTATTATTTGTTTTAAATTTATATTGAAAATCATGAACCTATCATCCATACTAAAATCAACAATTATGAGGAATGGTTAGATAGATTCGGCAATGAGTTAGGAGGTAAAAAACATAAAAAAATAAATGAAACTCAACGAAAAATAATTCACTTATTGAATGATTTGGGCATTGATCGTATCAGCATGGCTGGAATTATGGGAACATTAGAACAAGAAAACTTAAATGAAAATACTTTTTTAAATTTCATTGAAAATAAAGTTTCTCTTACTATCGAAGATTGTACAGACCAAATATGGCGTATGAGAGGATGTTAAAAATAAATACGAAAAGCTCATAAACACTATGTTTTCTAGCATTTATGAGCTTTATTTTTTATAAGTAATTATACTCTTTAAAATTATTCACCAACGTATGGTAATAATCCCATTTGTCTAGCACGTTTGATAGCTACTGCTAATTGTCTTTGATATTTAGCAGAAGTTCCAGTTACACGTCTAGGAATGATTTTACCGTTAGCTGAAACAAATCTTTTTAATAAATCAACATCTTTATAATCGATGTAAGTAATTTTGTTTTTTGTAAAATAACAAACTTTTCTTCTACCCATTCTTTGTCTTTTAAAAGCCATGTTCTTATACTCCTTTTCTAAAATTGAATATCGTCTTCCATGATATTAAATGAATTATCAAAATCTTTTTCTAATTCAACTGTTTGCATATCTTGGAAATTATCTGTTTGTGGTTGAGAATATTGATTATTCATCATACCTTGGTTCATAGAACTTTGGTTTCTTTCTCTTTGAGCTCTTGTTTCTAAAAATTGAACAGAGTCACAAACAACTTCTGTAACGTATACGCGTTGTCCTTGAGCATTATCATAAGATCTAGAACGAAGTCTACCTTCAACTCCTACTAAAGATCCTTTTGCACAATATTGTGCAACATTTTCAGCGACTTTATTCCATACAACGCATGAAATATAATCAGCTTGTTGCCCATCTGCAGAATTATAGTTACGATTTAACGCTAACGTAAAACTTGTAACTGCAGCCCCGTTTCCAGTTCTTCTAAGTTCTGGATCACGAGTCATTCTACCAACCATAACAACTCTATTAATCATCGTTAAACGCCTCCTAATTATTTACGAAGAGTTAAGTGACGTAATACTGAAGCGTTGATTCTTGATAAACGTTCGAATTCAGCGATTTCTGCTGGTGCACAAGTTGTATCAACTACAACATAGTACCCTTTTGTGTAATCTTTAATTTCATAAGCGAAATCACGTAATCCCCATTCGTTGACATTATCAACTGAACCACCGTTAGCAGTTAAGATTGATTTGAAGTTTTCAATTAAAGTATTTCTAGCTTCTTCTTCAACATCTGGTTTTACAATAAACATAATTTCATATTTATTCATCTCTTTTACCTCCTATGGTCTTTTGGCTTACTTTTTAGTAAGCAGGCAGTAAAATAATCTTTACATGCTCGTCCATTATATCTTATTGTTTACTTTTATGCAATAATAAAATGATTATTTTATGTAATTTTACCCCTTTATAGGCATATTTTTTTCATATTCTATATTGAGGTGATATTATGAATTATCTATTATTTTTATTTTGGATATTTTTTATGATTTTATTTCATTATTTAATCAAAAATGATTTTTCTTTTATTCAAAAATATCTTAATAAACTTTTTAAATATTCTCCCTTATTTAAAGAATATTTAAAAAAGTATTTAAAAACTATTTTATATACATTTTTTACTTTTATTGTAGGTAAGACTTTTGAACATCTTGATATGTGGGTAGATTTGTTTTTTGTTTCTATATGGATGTTAGTAGATGAAAAAGAAAATATAAATATTGAAAATAAAAAAGAAACAATACCTTCTTTTATAGGTATTGTTCTAGGTTTATTACTCCAATACTTTATATGATTTTACTTTTATACTTTGGATATCTTTATTTTTTATATCTAATGTTCCTTCATAGTAAATATATATTCTATTTCCTTTGATAAGACCTTTATTAGAATCTATTGCTCCCGCAATAGAAATTAAATACTTTTGATGATCATTTGTTTCTATCAATAATGTTTCATCACCCACATTTTTAATTGTTCCTACAATTGTTTTATATTGACTTAAATTTTCTTGATCATCAGATTTAAAATGAAAACATCCAAAAATAACTCCTATTAAAACAAATAAAGTAATTAAAATCCAAACTATACTCTTTTTCTCTTTTCTAATATGCTTACCTTTCATCTTAAATCTTCCTGTGTTGTAATTTTTAAATTACTATAATCTCCTAATACTGCCTTAATATCCTTATCTATATATCTTTCAAATAATTGACTATCATCAGTCGCAACATATCCTTCATCTTTTGCCTTTTGATAAGCCACCTTAATATCTTCACTTTTAAATACTTGTGGTGTTTGAGCCTGCATCAATGTTTCTCTTTTTAAAGTTTTAACAACAATACCCTCTTTCACTTCTTTAATAGTATCTTTACAAGGAACCATTAATAACCCAGCATCATATGTTTTTAAACATTCAACTAAATCATTAATACTTTGTTTACTTACATAAGGTCTTGCTCCATCATGAATAAAGACATGATTTTCTTTTACTTTTTGTAAACCTTCATAAACACTATCTTGTCTTTCTTTACCACCAAAAACATACTCAATTCTTGAATCATTAACTAATGTTCTTATATCATCTATTTCATTTTCTTTCGTTACAACAATAATTTGTTTACATCTATTATCCTCTAAAAAATGAGAAATATTCATTTCATAAACAGTTTGATTATTTATTTTATAAAAAATTTTATTATATTTCAAACCTGTTCTTTTGCCACTTCCAGCACATAAAAGAATTAAACTATAGTTCATGTTTTTCACCTCATGATTATTTTATCACACCGTGATAAAATAATAAAATTTACATAGATATTTCTAGAAATATGATATAATCTAACTTAGACAAAGGAGAATTTTATGAATACAACACTTATTATTATGGCGGCTGGAATTGGTTCACGCTATGGAAAAGGAATTAAACAACTAGCGAAAATCGGTCCTCATGACGAAATCATTATGGATTATTCCATTTATGATGCTCTTGAAGCTGGTTTTAATAAAGTCGTTTTTATTATTAGAAAAGACATCGAAAAAGAATTTAAAGAAGTTATTGGTAATCGCATTGAAAAACACATTCAAGTTGAATATGTTTTCCAAGAAATTAATACTATTCCTGAAGGGTGTACAGTACCCGAAGGTAGAATCAAACCTTGGGGAACTGGGCAAGCTATTTTATCTTGTAAAGGAATCGTTAATGAACCATTTGTCATTATCAATGCTGATGATTATTATGGAAAAGTTGCTTTTAAAAAGCTCCATGATTTTTTAATTGAAGATAGTCATAGAAATAGTGAGTTTACCATGGCCATGGCTGGTTTTATCTTAAAAAATACTTTAAGTGATAACGGTACAGTCACTCGTGGTATTTGTGTAGAAGATGAAGAAGGTTATTTACATAGAGTTATTGAAACAAAGGGTATTATTAGAAATAATCAAGGAACAATTGATTGTGATACAGAAGAAAGTAAAGATATTATTCAAGAAAACAATCGTGTTTCTATGAATATGTGGGCTGGTTATCCTTGTTTTATTGATTATCTTGAAAATGGTTTTAAAGAATTCTTATTAGATGATAGTGAAGATGAACTTACTAAAGAATATTTATTACCTATTATTGTTGATCAATTAATTAAAACAAACAGAGCTTCAGTAAAAGTATTAGAAACAACTGATAAATGGTTTGGTGTTACTTATCCAGAAGATAAGCAGATAGTCCAAGATTCTATTAATGAACTTATTGAACAAGGTACTTATCCAGAAAAATTATGGAAATAAAAAGTCTAGCTTAAAGTTAGACTTTTTCATTGTCATAAATCATTGGTACAACACGACTATTACCTAAAAAAACAGAAAGTACATCTTCTTTCATATCTAATCCACTATAAATAAAATCCACAAGTTTCTCTATATCCACTTGTAAAATAGCAATCTTTTGACTTTGATGATAATCAAATTCAATAACAGCACATTGTCTTATAATTCCCCATTTCGTATCTTTGGTATCTCCTAAATAATCAGGTAACACAAGAAAATTATAAACACCTACATTTGATTCATTTTCTTTTTCATAAATACGTTGAAATTGTTCTTGATAGAAAAATTGTTTATAAATATCTAGATTTCCTGGCAAATAATAGGCTTCGTTTTCATAATCCCACCCATAATATTTCGCATCAAGTATACAACAACTTTTTTGTGGACGATCATATTTAGGATTTTCTAGGATTCTTTCACAAACAATATCTGGAATATTCTTTTTATTTTGATTGATAAAAACACTTTCTCTTTCTTTGACAATTTGTTTTTGTTTATGATCTTTTGTCTGTTTTCCTATTGCATTCCAATGATAAGTATTATATTTTGTATCATTAATATCTATTTCTTTATCTAATAATTGACTATTAAAGAGAACATCACCTTTTTGAATACTTATTTGATTTTGAAAAAATTCTCCTATCATCCATTCAAAAACCATTTCAAATTTAAAAGTAATGATTTCTTGACAACTAGAACTTGTTTTATTTTCTTCTATAGTTTTTTTGCACCAATTTTCAATAGATTCATACTTATTTATCAAATCACACTTTTTTTCATTAACTACAAAATATAAATCAAATAATCTTGCATATTTATAGAGTAATATTTCTTTATCAATGCCATCTTTAATAATAACTGATTTTGGTAAAGATAAAATTAATCTATCTTTATCTAAAAGAATGCCTACAAAATTACTTATATACATCCATTCTTTTGTTTCTTTATCCATATTTCTTCTAAAAAGCGATTCTTTAACATTCTCTATTACTTCTTGATATTTATTATAGTCAACGACTTTACCATCTTGAATTAACTCTATTTCCATTCTTTTATCCTCTACCTAACATATCTATGATATCTCTGTTAAAGAAAAAATGTCAAATAGAAAAAGCTTTTGCTTACGCAAAAACTTCTAAAAACAAATCAATACAAAATAAACAAATATCTCAATCAACAGCATCAGTTGTAAAACAATACTAATTATTCATATTTTCTTTGATAATAGATTTTAATTCTTTTTACTCTTAAAGAATATATTTTTCAATATAATTTCCTATTCCATCATGATCATTATCATCGGTAATATAATCAGCTACACTCTTTGTTTTTTCACTACCATTAGCCATAACGACACCAATACCAGCATTTAATGTCATATCATAGTCGTTATCTGCATCTCCAAATGTAACAATATCTTTAATATCAATATGATGTAATTTTAATATTTCTTTAAGTCCTGCAGTTTTTGATATTCTTGGATCCATGTATTCGTACAATACACTCGCTGTTTTAAGTGATGATGATTTATAATCATCACTATGAAATGTTTTAGATCTTTCAATGATTTGATCCATATATTCAGGTTTACAAATAATAATAAGTTTAGCTTTAGGTGATGTTAAATATTCATCATAATCAACAACCTTATAAGGAACACGGTCTCCTTTAGAAAGATCTTGAATATATTCATCATCCTTTGGTGAATAAAAAATACCATCTTCAGGAATCGCAAAATTACAATCCATATCTTCATAATGCTTTACAATTTCTTTAATCAACTCTCCATCTAATGGATATTGAGCTTTAGAAATATCAAACGTATAATCATAAATTTCCGCTCCACCAGTACCAACAATCATATCTACCAAACCTTCAATACCCCAAGTACCAAGTAATGTTTGAATACTATTAACATCTCTACCTGTTGATAAACCAAAAAGAATTCCTTTTTCTCTAGACTTTTTAATCATTACAACTGTCTTCTTTGTAACTACACCTTCACTTGAAAGAAGTGTTCCATCTATATCACACATAATTGCTTTTACGTTCATAAAAATACCTCCTACTCAAATCATAAATAATCTTTTCAATTGAAACAATTAGAGTACAAAAAAAGAATTTTTTTCTCAAATTCTTTTTTCTCTTAATTATAAATTAGAATTATTTTCTCATTATTTTTCACTGTTTTTTCAAAATTTAGTGATTTTGTATATAAAAAACTCATTGTTTTTTTGTTGAATTGATAACAAAATTATCATTTATTGAAATTTATTTAATAGTCCCTTCTACAATATTATTATAATAAGCCAATTTCTTTTCAATATTCTCTTGATAATCCAATTTAAAATAACATGTATATAAAACATCTAAAATATAAAGAATAGAAAGTCGTGTTGAAAAAGATGAAATCTTTTTATAATGATTTTCATAAGGTGATATATAGAGTTGATAATCTGGATCAAAATCTTTAAATGTATAGTCATACGATGAAATTAAAACGATTGGTGTTTTTACCTTATGCAATATACGAGGTAAAATATCAGATAATATACCTCTTCCTCCAAAAGTAATAATAATTGCTAGATGATTTTCATCACTACTTGCTGCTATAAGTCTTTGTTGGTATTCATCAATAGGAACATTTACTTGTTTACCTATTTCTTGCATTTGAAATTGAAAATTCAGAGCAAAATTAATATTACCTGCAGAAGTATACACATCTATGATTTGTGCTTTTTTCATTGCTGATGCAATAAGCCGTAATTGGTCTAAGCTAAAAAGATTAGCTGTTAGATTAAGAGTTTGTTCATAATCTTCTTTGATTTTTTGAATGATTTCATAATGTGTTTGAAATTGATTAACAGGAAAATCAAAATTAAAATTTTCGTTACTTTTTCTATAGTCATCAAGAGAACTGGTTATTTTTATTTTTAAGTCAGAAAATCCTAATAGTCCTAATTTATCACATAAACGATAAACTGTTGCTGTTGAAACAAAACAAACTTTTCCAAGATCTTTTGACGACATTTTTAAAACATCTTCAGGATGTTTTAAAATATAATTTGCCAAGATTCTTTCATTTTTTGATAAATCTTTGTTTTCTTTTAAATTTATAAATAGATTCATATCATCACCATCTTTATTTTAATGCATTTATACCCATAAATGCATTTTTTTCATATACTAAAAAAATTTCAATTTTCCAAAATAAAAGTGCCTACACTTGGTAGACACCTTCTCTTTTATTCAAATTCATTAGTTCTAGCAACTTCTCTAATCCATGAAGCTGATTTCTTTTCTTTACGTTTATAACCATCATCTAAACATACACGAACAAATCCGTATCTGTTTTTAAAAGCATTACACCATGACCAGTTATCAATAACACCCCAATAATGATATCCTAAACAATTAGCTCCATCTTCAATTGCTTTAGCGATCCATTCTAAATGATCTCTTACAAATTCAATACGATAATCGTCTTGAACAGTTCCATTTTCATCCATATATTTTTCTTCACCTTCAACACCCATTCCATTTTCAGAAATAAAGAAAGGTAAATCTGGACATTCTTTTTTAATTTTCATACCAAAGTCATAAATTCCCTTTGGATAAATTTCCCATCCACGATAAACATTCATTTTTCTTTCAGGCCAAATATAAGGTTTAGAAATACATGGTAAACCATTTTCATCAAATTTACTATCTGGTGCTTGAACACGTGTTGGTTGATAATAGTTAAATCCTAACCAATCTACTTTACCTTGAGCTAAAATAGCTTCATCTCCAGGACGACGATTGATTTCTACTTTCCAATCATTTTCTACTGTATCTAAAACATCTTGTGGTAAATGTCCATGAGCAACGACATCTAACCACCATCTGTTGTGTAATCCATCTGTCATACGTACTGCTTCTAAATCTTCAGGAGTTGGATTTTCTTTTGTATATGGTGGAGCAAAACAGTTAATCATTCCAATTTTAGCACCTTCACATAATTTACCTTCTGCTTTTAATTTTCTAAAGTTTGCGACAGCTAAACAATGCGCTAAAGTAATATTATATTGTACATTGATTGATTGTTTGAAATCTTTTTGATATGGATACCAAACACCATGTAAGAATTGTTGTTCTGGTTCTACAATAGGTTCATTGAAAGTAAACCAATATTTTACTTTATCTCCAAATTCTTCCATTGCAATCTTTACAAAGTTCGCATAAGCTTCAACAACTTCTCTATTTTGCCATCCACCACGTTTTACTAAATATTCAGGCATATCGAAATGATACATGTTCATGAAAATATCAATTCCATTTTCATTTGCGCAATCGATTAATTTATGATACCAAGCGGCACCTTCTGGATTTAATTTACCATCTTGATCTAATAAACGAGTCCATTGCATAGAAGTTCTAAATGATTTAAAGTTTAAACTTTTTAATAATTTAATATCTTCTTCATATTTATGGTACATATCATTTCCAACATATGATCCCACATTATTAAAGAAAGCATTAATTTCTTGATCAGAATACATATCCCAATAAGAACGTAATCTTCCACCTACATTCCAGGCACCTTCTGTTTGAGGTCCTGACATAGCAGCACCAAAAAAGAAATCTTTAGGTAATTTAATAGTCATCTTTTCTTCCTCCATTATTTTCATGATTATTATACTGTCATTATATCATTAAATCTTTTTTGCTGGAGGAAATGTATTCTATTTTCTTACTTATTTCTTTTTCTTTATAATCATGTAAATAAAATACAAAAATGCCCCTATTAGGACATTTGTTTAATTTGTTTCATCATTTTAGATAGATTAATCGGAACATGTTCCTCTTTTAATAAATTGTGTATTTTCTCAATAGAAATATGTTCACGTAAATGAATAATTTTTTCTATTATTTCTTTAGATAAAGGTTGATACTCAATTATTTGATCAACCTTATCAAACAATTCATGCTTTAAATACTTAGTTTGTCTACTTTTTTTAAATCCCATACAACAACGTGACGTACCTGTTTGACTCATTATAAAAACAACATTTTCAAAACTAATCTTTCTTTTAGCTTGATCTTCATAATATCCATCATCTAAGATTTGTGAAAATAAATGAATAATTTCTTCACATGCTTGATCAATATGATCTAATAATAAAACAGTATGTGGATAACTTTGTAAAGTTGATAAAAGAAGACTTGGTTGTTCATGATATGTTTCTAGAAGTTTATAAAGGGAATGGCTTTCTTGATATTGATTCATATCTAATTTTAAATAATGATAATTTAGATATTTAGCTAAGGATTTAGCCGTTAATGTTTTACCACAACTTGTTGGTCCATAAATAAAAAAGGAGATAGGTAATTGTTTATGTTGAAATGTTTCAATCATCTGATGAATTCCTTTTTCTTGACCTAAAATATCTTTATTTAATTGTTTTTCTAATTTTTGGTAATCCATTTGATGATGAATTGTAATATTTAAATACTTTTCAATTGTTTCTACAATTCTATTCTTTGTAAGTTCTTTTTCATGATAAAATTTAGCTTTAACACATGATAAATCTAAGATATCGATTGCTTTATCAGGATAAGTTCTATTTTTAATATGACAATCTACTAATTCTATTAATTCTTTTAAAAGTACATTATCTATTTTAATTTGATGATAACTTTCATAATAACCTTTAATTCCTTTTAATATCTCTAATGTTTCCTCTTTTGTATTTTCTTTTAAAGTGACAATAGAAAACCTTCTATTCATTGCATGATCTTTTTCAAAATGTTTATAATATTCATCAATAGTTGTAGCACCAACAACCGTCATATCTTTTCTAGCAAGATAAGGCTTTAAAATATTAGAAGCATCAATTGCCCCTTCAGCTCCACCAGCCCCAATGACATTATGAATTTCATCAATAAAAATAATCACATTATCCAAGTCTTTTACTTTATCAATAATCTTTTTAAACTTCTCTTCAAATTCACCACGATACTTTGTACCCGCAACCAGTGAAGATAAAGAAAGTTCATAAATAATCTTATTCTTCAAAGAATCTACTACTTTACCTTGATTAATCATCATTGCTAATTTTTCTACTAAAGCTGACTTACCTACACCCGCTTCACCAATAATCAAAACATTATTTTTTTCTTTTTTAGATAAAATAGTACATACTTGATCAATTTCATTTTCTCTACCAATAATTTTATATTTTTTAGTCTTCACTTTTTTATTAATATTGACAAGTGTTGGTATTTGATCCAATGGTGTTTCAAAAGCAGATTTTTCCTGCAACAAATAAATAACTTCTTCTACATCTACATGATATTTTTGTAATATTTCATAAGCAACTGATTCTTTTTCTTTTAATAAAGAAATAATTAAGATATTTAAAGTCACTTGATCTTGATTTTTATCTTTAGCGTATTCAATACTTCTCTCTAATATTCTTTTTACACTTTGACTATATTCCATATAAAAAGGTTGATCATCATTTGTGCCAAACAACCTTTTTATATCTTCTTCTACAACTGCATCATTGACATCATATTTTTGTAATAATCTTTTTAATTGATTATCATGAATCTTTAATAATGAAAGCAATAAATGTTCACTTCCAACATTTTGATGACCAAAATCAAAAGATAAACTTTCAGCTACCACAATCGCCTTTTGTGCTTGTTCATCAAATTCTCTCAACAATGACTTCACCTCTTTCCTTATAATAGTATGTACAAACTGAATAATTATTAGTACACACCATTAAGAAAACATCTTAATCAACCAAGATTTCTTTTTAATTTCTTTACTTGATGTACAATAAGAAACTTGTAACTTTCCTTCTAAAGATTTACCTTTACCTTCACCTAATACAATCGTATAAAGACCATTATAATATTTTGCATTAAAATCATCTTGATGATCTGCTAAAACTTGATAAACATCATCAACACCTTTGACCCATTTTTTATAATTTAAAAGAAGTTGATCTTTTACTTTGTACATTTCATCAATATCTTCTTGTTGATAAGAAGAACCAATGATCTTATATCTTGGTGTTTCATTTACTGCACAGACGCTTGTTAAATTCATCATAATTAAAAGAAAAATAATGATTTTTTTCATAAACTTCACCTCAAGTTCATTATGTTCGTTTATAATAAAAATAAACATAAGGAGTGAACTTTTATGAGTCGTATCATGCAAAAAGAAATAAAAAGTGAAATGAATGATTTTTTCTTTGCGAAAGATCATTTAGATTTTTATCATGAATATGTCAACGTTGAACAAAAGTATTTAGCAGGTATTAAGGAAGTAAGAACAAAATTAGAAATTTTAGATGATGAATTTCATCATCGTTTTGATCATAATCCTATTCATCATATGGAATGGCGTTTAAAATCTCCCCATAGTGTTGTTGAAAAAATGAAAAGAAGAAATCTACCTATTAGTGTTTCTTCTATTAAAGGTAATATTGAAGATATTGCGGGAATACGTGTGATTTGTCATTATATTAAAGATATTTATCGTATGTCTGATCTTTTATTAAGACAAGATGATATTCATTTATTAAAGATTAAAGATTATATTAAAAATCCTAAAGAAAATGGTTATCGTAGTTTACATCTTGTTGTAGAAGTTCCTGTTTATTTAGCGAATGAAAAAGTAATGGTTCCTGTAGAAATACAAATTCGTACTATTGCGATGGATTTTTGGGCAACATTAGAACATCATTTACGTTATAAAAATGATAAAGAAATTTCTGATGATATTCGTAATCGTTTATCAGATTGTGCTAAAAGCATTACAGATATTGATTATGAAATGGAAGATATACATAATGAAGTCTTTGGTCATCATAAAATATAAAAGCTAACGCAAAACCATTAGCTTTTATCATATAATTATTTAATTAAAATAATAGCAAATTCCTGCTCTTTCACTTTTTCTACCTTTATCATATCATTTTCATCAGCATCATTATGTCAAAAAAATCGACCTCTTTATAGTGGACTATCTGTCCAATGACAACCTTTATATACCATGCTACTATCATTTAAAGAACCAAAAGGAAAGGATGGTATTTTTATGGTTGATTTGATTGAAAAAAATGAAGTTGTGCAGTTCAAAGATGGAAATTTTGTATTAGATGTAAATGTCTCTTCTAATGGTGAAACAGTATGGTTAACATTAGATCAAATGAGTAAGCTTTTTAACAAAAATAAGTCTACTATTTCTAGACACATAGCTAATATTTTTAATGAAAAAGAATTAGACGAAAAGAGTTCTGTTGCAAAAAATGCAACTCAACTAAAAAGATATGACCCTCGTACTAAGAAAGACAGAATCGCTGTAGTCGATGTTAATTAGATGTTATTATCTCTGTAGGTTATAGAGTTAAATCTAAACAAGGAATTCTTTTTAGAAAATGGGCTAATAGTATATTAAAAGAATATCTTTTAAAAGGTTATGCTGTTAATGATCGTCATTTTCAAGATATTGATTATGTAACAACAATGCTTGATCAATATAGAAATGCAGGTGGACAATTACCGAGTAGTATTTCTATGTTAGAATTTCTAAAAGCTTATCAAAGAGGTTTTAAGATTCTTGATGATTATGATCATCATCATTTAGAGGTTCCTGTTAGCCAAAAAGATACTTATGTTCTTCGTTATGATGAGTGTATAAATCTTATACATAATACGATGTTTGAAAATAGAGGAGATTTATTTTCTATTGAAAGAGATGATTCTTTTAAAAGTAGTATTTCAACGATTTATCAAAGTTTTGGAGAGATTGATTTATATCCAACTTTAGAAGATAAAGCAAGTGCTTTACTGTATTTTATTGTTAAAAATCATAGTTTTATTGATGGGAATAAAAGAATTGGAGCAACTATTTTTCTTTACTTTTTAAATATGAATAACGCTCTTTATAAAAACGGTAAAGAAAGAATTAATAATGATGCCCTAGCTATACTTACTATCCTTGTCGCAAGTTCTAGACCTGAAGATAAAGAAATTATGATACAACTTATCAAAACTATTATTAAATAAAAAAAATAAGGAATCTTCAGATTCCTTATTCAATATAGATAGTAGAACTATTTTCTACTTGTTTCATATCTGCTTTTGGAACAGATAAACGAAGAACGCCACCTTCATATTTAGCTTTGATATCTTCTTTTGGAATATCTCCTAAATAGAAGCTTCTTGACATATTTCCAACATATCTTTCTTGTCGGATATAATGTCCTTGTTCATCCTTTTCATCTTTATCCAATCCCTTACTTGTTGAGATTGTTAGATAACCATTTTCATAATTGATATTGATATCTTCTTTTTTAAAGCCTGGAAGATCAATATCTACTTCATAGGTATTATCTGTTTCCCTTACATCTGTTTTCATCATATTTCTTCCATGTTTTCCATATAATGGATTTTTCTTTCCAAAAAAATCTTTATCCATTTCATCAAAGAAATCATCAAATAAATTTTCTGTAAATAGACTAGGCATCATCATAAGTCATTACCCCTTTCAATCTTGATACTTAGTTTTGCATCGTTGTTTCAAGCGGTGTTAACTTTGAAACTAGGTTCTTTATTAATCCCTTTCCTAATTTCTAAATACATTATAGTTCTTACTTTTAGCACTGTCAAGTGTCGAGTGCTAATTTTTTGTAAAAATTTTGTGAAGCCTTGATTTTACGGGCTTCACAGAAATTTTTCACTTGCTTTCGCACTCAATTCTCTTGATTTGACCACATTTTTACGACAAATTCTTGGAAAAATGTATTCGTCTGATTTTCTTACCACATTTTACGACAACGACTTATGGTTTATACCACAGCAGGTACAGTTTCTGGCAGGTTCATTTTAGACATCTCATTCTCCACGTGAGACTTCTCTGCAATATGATTGTAGACATTCATTGTGATCTGTGCATCTGAATGGCCCATCACATACTGCATAACTTTGGGATTGACATTGTTCTCACCCAATCTGGTACATCCCGTATGACGAAGGGTATGCGATGAAATAGGAGTCATCAGCTCCGGCTCTCGGGTCTCTTCTTCTGCCAGTTTGCTTTCTTTCTTATTATAGGTATTGACAATATTTTTCAGAAAGCTGTTCACTCCCGTCGGCATGATCGGACGTCCATGCTTTGTATTGAAGATGAATCCACTGCGTCCACCAATCTCCACATTGCTCTGTAAACCAAGCATCAGGTTCAGCTCTCTCTGTTTACGGAACGCATCATATACCATCTGTGTCATAGGAATGTCTCTGATTCCTGCATCCATTTTGGTTTCTGAATCATGGAAACAATATCCTTCATCACCTTGAGATTACTAAACTTCTTGTTCATCTGTAAAAGCTGACCATCTATCTTTTTATGGATTTTTGTCTTCTTACTTTTCGCCATCTTATGTTATCCTTAGAACTTCACTACTTCCGGTTTATGTGTAAATGCTGAAAATGTAGCTGTCGTATTCTTAAAATAGAATACCTCTGTATTTCCATCATATGCTGAGTACATGTTCTTTAAAGATGGATAGGCATCAAGCATAGACTGTCTTGCTTCTCTTCTATCATCTTCTACAAGTTCGCCTGCTACACGAAGCCACTCTCCATTCTTAAATGCACAGATTTCCACCTTTGGATTTGCATGAATTTGTTTTGAAATATCCTTCACCTTTCCGGTTTGAATATCCAGTTTTCCTTCAAAAATATGTGCTGTTACAAAAGTTCTTACCCTTGGTTGATTTCCTTCCACTGTTGCCAAATAATATGTTTCCGCTTCTTTTAAAAAATTTACTACTCGTTCCATGGTATAAGCCTCCTGTTATTAAAATCTATCAATAAGAGAATTATACCACTATTCCCCCCCCTTTTTTTTACCAAACACAATACCATGCCTTCTACCTGTCTTCCTTTAGAAAATCTATCCTTCCCAATTGCATATTGTTACTCTCCCCACTTAACTGTTTATACTTATTTCAAGAAAAAGAGCATATGGATTTGATTCCATACACTCTATGATTGTAATCTTCATACTTATTTTACAGTGTCAAAATATCCAATGATTCCAATGTATCCATCCTTCTTTAAAGGCGACCACAATGTATGCAATTTTATTCTATACATCTGACTGTTATTTTCCACCGTCGCTTTTATCGTGGCAGATATTTCTTTATTTTGTACAGATGTCTGATGTAATAAAACACGAATACATTGAACATCTTCTTCATTTACTCCAAATTCTTTAAACAAATTGAAATTCAGGTTATCTCTCTGACATAATATCTGATATTCTCCATTTAATATAGTTAATTGACCTGAAACCGCATTGTAATCAATCGAATTCTTGCCACTGTTCGATTTGAAGAAATCGATTTTTTCCTGCATGACCTTGACAAGACTCTGTGAATAAATCTGGTTCGGTAAGAATTTATCGCTGAGTATTTCATTCGAAAGTCTCTGTATTTCATGATAATGTTTATTATCATCCATCTCTTTACCAGACATTTTTGAAAGCTGAATACTCAGTTCTTTCAAACACTTAAGGAGGATGGGATTAAATTGTCCGCATTGCCCATCCAGGATCATTTGAATCGCTGTGTCATGATCAAATGCTTTCTTATAACATCTTTCACTGGTAAGTGCATCATAAACATCAACAATCGATACCACCTGCGCACAGATTGGTATTTCTTCTCCTTTCAGGCCATCCGGATAGCCTTTTCCATCCCATCTTTCATGATGCCATCTGCAGATTTCCCATGCGGTATGTACCAGTCGATGATCTTGTGGAAAGTCCATATCCTTAATTATAGCTGCGCCAAGCTCACTATGTTTTTTCATAATCTTAAATTCTTCATCAGTGAGTCTGCCTGGTTTATTCAATACTTCTTCCGGAATACGAATCTTACCAATATCATGAAGGGAAGAAGCAGTTGTAATCAAAGCAATATCTGCCTCTGTCAAAGGATAAGCATCTGTTACTTTTACCAGCTGTCTCAGCATCATCTCCGTTGCTATTTTAATATGCAGAATGTGTTCTCTGCTCTCGCTATTACGAGATCCCAATATATTACTCATAATCTGGATCATGATATTATTATTTTCTTCTTTTTCGTAAACCTGATCATAAACCACATTTATCAGATGCTTTTGGTTCATATAGAGGCCTAAGGTATTCTGAACTCTTTTCTTTACAATCACAGAATCAAACGGTCGTGTGATATAATCTGTGATTCCCAGCTCATATGCCTTACGCATAGTATCAACAGCATCTTCAGAAGATATCATAATTACAGGAGTTTCAGCAATACACTGGCTTCTTTTCATTATTTCCAAGACTTCAAAGCCATTCATCTGTGGCATATTGATATCTAAAAGCATCAGATCAATTCCAATATTTTCTCCTATCATCTGGATTGCCTGATTTCCATTTTCAGCTTCCAGATAATTATAAGTATCTCCAAGAATCTCCTTCAATATGTCTCTGTTTAAGTTTGAATCATCTACAATCAGAATTTTTTGTCTTTTATCCATATTTTTCATCATCCCACCAATTTATGAATTACTTTTATCAGTAATTCCACATCAACAGGCTTAGCAACATGTTCATCCATTCCTGCTGCTTTTGCTTTTATTCTGTCCTCCGTGAACGCATTTGCTGTCATTGCAATGATCGGTATCTCCTTTGCATCCTCTCTGTCCAGAGACCTGATCATCTTTGCGGCTTCATAACCATCCATGACTGGCATCATAATGTCCATAAGAATGACATCAAATTCACCAGGTTCACTATTTCTGAACAGTTCAACAGCTTCCTGACCATCCCAGGCTTTTGTCAAGTCAGCACCTTCATTCTGAAGCACAAATTCGGTGATTTCCATATTCAGCTCATTATCTTCTGCCAGAAGAATATGCAGTCCCTTTATAGATTTTTCGGATGCATCCGTCTGTTCTTCACGTTTATCCGCATCCAGATCTATTTTAAATGGAACCCGAATCACAAATGTCGTCCCTACGCCTTTTTCACTTTCAAAAGTAACGGTACCACCCATTTTCTCGACCAGTTTCTTTGTAATCGGCATTCCCAGACCTGTTCCTGTAAATTTCGTGCGGCTTCCGGTATGCTCCTGTGCAAATGGTTCAAAAATATGCTTCTGAAACTCATCTGTCATTCCGATTCCGGTATCCCGGCAGACAAATTCCATTATCGTCATTTCCGGCTGTTCGGATGAAATTTCCCTGCAGCTGATATAAATCTGTCCGTTTTCTCTGTTATATTTCACCGCATTCGACAGGATATTCATCATCACACGTTTCACATACATCGGGCTTCCAATAAGATCACGGTGTATGATTTCTTTTTTCTCCCATACAATCCGGATATTCTGTTCTGCAGCCATCTGCTCGATCACATTAAATACTTCCCTGAAAATACTGCTCAGATTAAATGGACTCTCTTCCAGAACAACTTCACCTGACTCAAGCTTACTCATATCCAGAACATCATTTACCAGTTCCAGCAACAGATTGGAAGCCTCTTTCACCTTTGTCCTGTATTCCGTCTGCTTCTCCATATCATCTGCATAATGGTCTGCCATATTGACCATGCCTCGGATTCCATTGATCGGAGTCCGGATATCATGGCTCATACGTTGGAGGAACTCTGTTTTTGCCTCGTTGGCGGCTTCTGCCTTTTTTGCAGCTATTAATAGTTCTGCTTTATATTTTTCATCTTTTTCCTGTTCCAGTTTCTGATGTGCCCTCTTGGTTCTGTATGTCCAGAACCAGAATATACTGAACATCAGGAAATAAAGAAAAATGACACCTGCTACACTTAATGGAAGATCATGAAACACTTCCGTATCCGGAAGATATGCATAAATATAATAATCCCGCTGTTTCAGCATGATTCCGTAACATCCGCTTCCTTCATTCTTCAAGTGATAAATGTGCTGACTGTCTGTATGCTTTTTCATTGCCTGAACAACTTCGTTGTCAGCCGTATTCTGCCCCAACAGGCTCTCATCGTTGCTGGCAACAACGATTCCCTCGTCTGCAACAATAATCGTTCCATCTTTCTGAGTACTATAACCATTTAAAAGCCCCTGTATCGTCAAAGTATAGTTTCTGGCAAATTCCGGAGGTGTATAATAATAAACTGCAATGATACCCGGTGCATCTTTTCTGGCACAGGCTGCAATGTCGATATGTGACCCGTCTTCTCTGGTAAACCGTTCCGAATAGCTTCTTTCTTCATATCCGGTAAAATCCATGATAATATCTTTTTGCAGATACTCTGTAATCTCATTAGCCAGAGACTCATCCGTGCTGTATTCACAGTCCGTCTTTCCTTCTGCATCCAGTACAAGGATACCATCCACCCAGAGAGTCTGAAGATTTTCTTTCAGGAACTCCTGACTTAGCTGACCGCCGTTTTCTATTTCCATGTCGATATTCGTACTCATCTGTCTGACACTTTCAATGGCACGGAGAAGACTTTTGGATTCCGAAGATTCATTATAATGGGTGTAGGTGGAACACTGCACTTTGACATAATTTACAATCTCTACCATTCTTTTCTCTGCTTCCGCTTTCTCCGCATGAAAGAAATAAAACAGAGAGACTGCTGCCACACAGATTCCAATCAGACCACCGATCAGCTGGATTCGTTTTTCTCTTTTCTTTCTCTTAATATCCAAGATCATCCACCTCCAGATACTTCTGGGAATCATCCAGATATTTTTCAATAATTTTCAGGGATGTGCCATCCTGCCGCATTTCTTCCAGCGTCTGGCTCATCTGCTCACAGATTCCTCTGTCATCATCTTTTGCAAAAGCGACACCTATTCCGGTGATCATCAGAGGCTCTTCCAGAATACGGAAGCTTACATCATAATCCTTCATATACTGAACAATAGATTCCTCGTGTGCTGCAACTGCATCTACATATCCTTTTCCCAGAAATGTATAGATCAGCTCCCTGTGTCCCAGGCTGATCAGATTGCCCAGTTTTGGGATTCTTTCATCCGTCCGGTTCAGAAAGATACCTTCCGGTTTGGTTGTTGACTGAACAGCCAGGTTCTTTCCCTCCAGGTCACTCAGTTTATAGATATCACTATTCTCATTTACAGCAACCACCTGACGGCTTGCTATATATGGTCCCGCCCAGCGATAATCATCAAGACGCCCTTCCATGGAAAAACAGCCCATGATACAGTCAATCTCTCCGCTTTCCACCAGTTCTTTTTTCTTCTCCCAGTTGATCTGGACAACCTCCACCTGATATCCCATTCTTTTAAATGCTTCCGTAGCCAGTTCTACATCTATGCCCGTCGGTACACCATCCTCATTCAGATAATTGTATGGTGGATAGTTGTCGCTGCCAAGCGTAATGACAGGCTTTTCGGTTTCTTCTTTCGTGTTATCTGTGTTTTTACACCCTGCCAGGGTGACTGCTAAAATTCCCGCAAGCAGAATGCCTGCAATCACTCTTTTTCCTTTCATTTTTCTTCTATCCCTAACTATCCTTTTCGATTCTTTTATGTCTGGTTACTTTCCATTTATCACTGTTCAATGCCCTGCGGTTCGGTACCCCCCCCGGATTTTATACTTCTTATTGTCTTTTCCAGCACCTTCATCTCAACCGGTTTTGAAACATGTGCATTCATACCGGCTGCCAGAGAATGCTGAATATCCTCTGAGAATGCATTCGCAGTCATGGCAATGATCGGAATCGTCTTTGCCAGTTTATGGGAACTTCTGCGGATTGCTTTCGTTGCCTCATAACCATTCAAAACAGGCATCTGTATGTCCATCAGGATCATATCATAATCACCTGGAGCAGACTGTTCAAATACTTTCAAAATCTCTTCGCCATTTTCACAGATGGTACATTCCGCACCTTCAATCTTTAACAGTTCCGTCAGGATCTCTGCGTTCAGCTCATTATCCTCTGCACACAGGAATCTCATGCCCTGCAGAATATTTCCATCCCGCTCATCTTCTTGTGCCGCCAGAGCAACCGTTCGATTCTCTGCAATTTTCAAATCTATGAGAACCTCAAAACAGCTTCCCTGTCCCGGTTCACTCTCCACATCAATGGTACCTCCCATTGCTTCAACCAGGTTCCTGGTAATCGCCATTCCAAGTCCGGTTCCCTGGATCTTATTCGTCACAGAACTTTCCGCACGAGTAAACGGATCAAAGATTGTCTCTTTGAAATCTGCCGACATTCCCATACCATTGTCACTGACTAAAAAGCGGTACTTTGCATAGACAGATGACTTTGTCTCACATTCTTCTACTAGAAACTGAATTTTTCCACCTTCCTGCGTATATTTTATGGCATTCGACAGCAGATTACTGAAAATCTGCATCAAATGAACCTGATCCCCATTCACCCACTCATGACGGATGCTTTCTTTTATAATTGTAAGCGTCTGCTTTTTTTCATATATTTGAGAATGAAATATAGTGTCAAGCTCCTGTACAAAATCCAGAATAGAAAAGTCAGAATACTTGAAGACTGTTTTTCCTGCCTCAATCTTGCTCATATCCAGAACGTCATTGATAATTCCTAACAGATGTTGTGATGAAATATCTATTTTATCTGCATACTCTATAACTTTTGCTTTATTACCTGCATCATGTCTGATCAAAGATGTGATACCAATGATCGCATTCATAGGTGTACGAATATCATGTGACATATTAGACAGGAAATCCGTTTTCGCCTTATTTGCATTTTCCGCTGTCTGTAAAGCCTCTGTTGTAACATTCTTTGCCTTTTTCAGTTTTTGATTGACTATTTCCATTTCCTTCATTGTCTGTAAATGAAGTTCATTATTTCTTTTTTCATATTCTGCTTTTTGATCTGCAAGACTAAGTCTGGAAATACTGTAGAATAATCCGGCAAAAAGTAAAAGTATAAAACCTGCCATGAGTGTTGTTGTACACAGCACCGTTTTCTGGTAATCCATCAGCACATTGTCCACAACTCCCTTTGCCACAATGCATACCAAAATGGTGTTGTTGCTTTCTATCGGGCAATACCCCAGATAATAGGGGTTCTGTTTTCCCAAAAGTGCAACTCCGGATTCTCTGTTATCAAACTTCTTTTTGAACAAATCAGCCTC
Source organism: Faecalibacillus sp. H12 (assembly GCF_013361255.1). Lineage (NCBI taxonomy): Bacteria > Bacillati > Bacillota > Erysipelotrichia > Erysipelotrichales > Coprobacillaceae > Faecalibacillus > Faecalibacillus sp. H12. Next base: position 53,274 of record NZ_JABWDK010000008.1, read on the forward strand.
TTCTTCTGTAATAGCCTGTTCCCCTTTTAAATGTTTTAACAAAGAATAATTACGAAAGTATTTATCACCACTCAGGTTCGTATACGTTATATTTCCGTCATCATCCAGCATGAAAAAATATGCTTTCCCATCATAACCTTTCAATTTTAACATGGAATCCAGTTTCGAATGATCATACACAGTTCCAATTGCCGTATAAGTTTCCCCATTAATCGTGTATTCCTGACATGGAATCGCAACCAGATAACCGTCTTTTTTCTTCTGATCATAATCAAGACACACCAGTTTTCCAATATTGTATCCATTCTTTAAGTCCAGCAGAAATTTACTTGGCATATCAATCCGCATTTTTGTTCCACATGCTGATATCGCCTGACCATTTTCCTGAAGGAATATAAGTGTACTTTCCGATTCTTTTTCCCATGCTTCAAAGAAACTTTTGTTCGTATCCGTTTCAAGAGACAGCTCCCTCTCATGAAGTAAAAATTCCTCAACCAACTGCAGCTGGCTGTAGTATCCACTCACCTGAAGATCATAGGTCTGCTGTATCTGGTCAATAACAGCTCCCATACTGCTTTTTCCATTTTCGCTGATATACTTATTAGACTTACTTATAAGATACTTTATACAAACTAAGCTTAAAAGAATAATAAGTAGTATAAGCAACAGCCTTGTTATTTTTTTTCTTTTGTTTACCTTTTGTTCTATCTCCACTTTTACTGTTCAACCTCTATATAGTCTTCCGGTGCTGACGGCTGCTGTCCTTTTGACATTGCTTTGGTCCATGCACTTGATAATGTGGTATCTTTAAGCTGCTCAATCTCACATTTCGGATTTATTTTTTTCAAAACAGACATTGTGGTGTCTGTAAGAAGAATCGAGTATTCCTTTTCTTTGTCTATTTTCTTATCATTAACTGTTAAGTCCTTTAATGAAAATCCACTTTCCGCTTGATTGACGATCATTTTCATACCGGATGCAATTGGTAATTCGTATTTATTGGTTACGTAAAAATTCTCATCAGCATCAGCAAGATAATTTTCCACGAGTTCATAAACCTGTTTACCATTGATTTTTGCATAATATAATGCTGTATCTGAACTCTTCGCTGTCATCATGCCAACCCGGCTGCTGGTGCATTCTCCTTTGTACATAGAGGAAGTGAAATAATAATATGGCGCCAGAGCCAGCTGTGCCTCATTTTCTTCTCTAATCGTAGTTAAAATGGAAGATGCTGCATCACGGCCATTTCTATCGTTCAGTGAGATGGAATATTCATTTTTAAAATTCACCGTTGCTTTTTCTTCTGGATCTTTACGATTCATTACACTGCGCAAAGTATCATAAGCCTGTATTTCATCCATCTCCCCTGACAGTAATCCGTGAACAGCCTCAAGGCTTGCATCAAATGACTTTTGAGCGGAATATCGGATATAAACAGCATTATTGTTAATTTCCTCTTCCAGTCCAGGCACATCCTGCATCATGGTTGGAACATCTGTATTCAATGAAATAACACCGCTTCCATCCGCAATCAGCTTTTGCCCCTCTTCTGAAATCATACAATCCAGCACATCCAGTGCAGTATCCAGTTTCTCCCGGTCTTTTTCCAGGTTTTTGTTAAATGCAATGTTTAAGGACGGAGTCATGTACACATAGGATTCATCCGATGTTTGTGAAAAATAAGGAATACGGATCAGCTCCGCATCCGTCTGTTTCTGCAGCTGCTGCATAACCGTCGGATGTCCATGAAACATTGCTGATTTTCCTGCGGCAAACATCTGGATTCCTGTATCGACATCAATATTGATATCTTCTTTACCAAAGTGCGAGTCTTTCAGAAACTGACTGGTTTCTGAAAAAATACGTTTCCATAATGCATCATCAAACTTTACTTCATCCGATGCAGTCTCTGCACCGTTTCGCCATTCAATACCATCCAGGCTTGTGAACTCACCGATTGCCGCCGCCTGGATGATCTCATTATTTGACCAGTCTTCACCAAGATCCATGGAATACGGTTTTATACCATTATCATAAAACTGCTGACAGGCCTGTACATATTCCTCATAATTTTCTGGAATCTTTACGCCATACTGATCAAACAGTGTTTTGTTGGCAATGATCGTCTGCGGAATACCACAGATTGGCAGCCACTGGATTTCATCATCCGCATTCTTATAATATTGCACCGCATAAGAATAATACTTAGAAACAACATCATAAGAAGCAAAATCCATAAGATAAGGCTGTAAGTCCTGTGCATCCGTTCCAGAAAATCGACGTACTGTTATGATATCCGGTAATTCATCATGTTCTTTAAAATAACTATATAAATCGGTATCATTGTTACCAATAATAAATTCAATATCCTGATCAGGAAACTGTTCATGGATATAGGGTGCAATATTTTTCATCAAACGATTTTCCCACAGATAAACGGTAAGATGATCATCGTTTTTAGATACTTCTTTCTTTGACTGTCCACATCCAGACAAGACAGCAGTTGCTACAAGTACACCTGACACCACTGCTATCAGACAACGTTTTGCCTTTTTCATACTTTTATTTTCCTCATTCTTTCCTGATAAAATCATTATTGTTACGTCTGTGAAATAACACCGTAAAAAAGCACCGTCAGACAGACAGTGCACCTCATTTCATGCAACTGGCTGCCATTTTACAGGCCCTGTAGCTTTGCGTCCCAGACTTTCATCTGGTTTGCCGATTTCCTTATTATAGATATAGCTTTTAAACTTATACCAAAAAAACTAATTTTATTATACTTTAACGTTCTACTATGCACAAGAAAAAAACTACCGTTTTAACGTTCAAAAACAAAAAAAGAACAGCCGATACATATACTCGAACTGTTCTCCTACTTCCGAAGTCCACGCAGCATTGACATTACTGTTTCCTGCTCATTTGTACTCAGATCGTTCCATATCCCTAGAACTTCTTTCTATTTTTCTGTCAGATTCTCTGAATTACCTTCCTGAAAAAACTGCGATAATGTCACGCCCAAAGCTGTACATATTTTTTCAAGTGTTCATGGATCGATAGTTTCTTCTCTTTTCCTATCATTGTCTTTTTCTCTGTTATTGCCTTTCTTTCAGCTTTCCCCGCATCCTTAACTACTGTATTTGCTTCAACGCCAGTTCTTGGCACAGCTTCTCTGCTCTCATTCTTTTCTGCTATCTGCTGTTCTTCTTTATTAGGAAGAGACAATGCAAGATACTTTTTGATATTTTCTCCGCCTTGTAACACCTGCTCACAATCCTCTGGATAATAGGGAAATGGAATCTGATTGATTGTCAGATAATCAGGATTGTGTTCCAGCATTTCACCCGTAACCGGATCATAATATCCATTTTTAAAGTTAATCCACCGCACAGGCTGTTTATTTAGTTCATATGCCTCTCTGTAGACTTTTGGCTGTGTGATCAGCAGATTATAGATTCTTTTGATCACGCCACTCTGTACCTGATCTCGATAGACCAGCTTCTGAATACGGTATTTCATTCTTACCCCATCATGGTCTTCCAGAAAAACGCCGTGTTCATAATAATAAGGTGTGATTCCCACGACAAAAAACTGAACATTCTCCACCAGATAATCTACAATCTCCATATTCCGAACACCTTTCACATTTCTTTTTGCATCAAATAAGTGAAAATGGCTCAGTTCCGGTTCTTCTTTCGGATTTCGCTCAAACCGAAGAATATACTGTTCCAGTAATTTCTCAACTTCTTTCTGATTATCCAGTTTGCCAAGATACTCTTTCTCTTTGAGCAACTGCCAGCCTGCTTTTCCATCAAGACCAGCGTCTTTAAAAAATGTCAGTAACTTATCATTTACCCACTTCACCGTACAGGAAGCCACATAATGATAGGCACACTGACAGCTTCCAGTAAACTGAATAGCTCTCATTTCTTCTATAAAGGAATCTGCACTGAAATAATATCCGTCATCTTCCTGAACCAGACAAAGTGCCTGATAACCTGACATCACAATATTCAGTGCGATATCTTGATTGTCCACCAGAAAGATATAAGTCTGTACTGTCCCTTCTGGATTGATTTCCATATAATGCTTCAAAAACTTCTTGTTCAAACTTATCACTTCCTTTCAGGCAAAGAAAAAGACGCAAGCCACATTTCTATGACTCACGCTTTACTTCGCTCACAATATTCTATTTTCATTAGTTATCTGCTAAATTGTTTACTAGCAACATTAATACATAAATCAATTCCTTGAGAATAATCTCTTCCGCAATCGCTCTATGCTGATTAGCAGCTCTTACCCATGCCATCTGATCTTTCTCTTTATCCGGTAATGGTTCTTTTTCTTCCAACTGTTTCAGGATCACTCCTTCCCGTTCTCTTGCTGCCTTATCTACTTCCAAAAGGTGTTCTCCAATTGTATCCTGTAAAAGCATCACCTGATAGATTGAATTTCGATGGTTTTTCAGATAATCTCTGCGAAGAAAACCATACTTGCCAAGTTGCTCCATCTGTTCACCGGATTTATAGGTGAGATTCGGGATTAGATATCCATTTACATTCGTATACGTTAATTTCATTTTATTAGCACTCTCCATTTCTCATCCTTTTTTTGACCACAAATTTACGACATTTACGACAAATCTGACACTGCTTTACAATACCAGACAAAATGACTGATGCCTCGGAAAGCCCGTAAAACAGGCACTTCTAGGATACACAAGACAGAACAAAAATCAACTTCCATTATCAAGAGGTGAGTGCTAAAAATAATAAAAAAGAAGTTTAACCCAAAAAGTTAAACTTCTAATATATTTAATCTAAATCTTCTCCTTGTGAAGCAATGACTTTTTTATACCAATAGAAAGAATCTTTTCTACTTCTTTTCATTGTTCCGCTACCATCATCATGTTTATCAACGTAAATGAAACCATAACGTTTTCTCATTTCTCCAGTTCCTGCAGAAACTAAATCAATACATCCCCAAGTCGTATAACCAATAAGGTCTACACCATCTTCAATGGCTTTTGCCATTTCTTCAATATGAGCACGATAGTATTCAATACGATAATTATCATGAATACTTCCATCTTCTTCTACTGTATCATAAGCACCTAAACCATTTTCTACAACCATTAATGGTTTTTCATAACGATCATAGATCATTTCTAAGTAATATCTTAATCCTTTAGGATCTAATGCCCATCCCCAATCAGAATATTCTAAATATGGGTTACGTACACCAAATGACATATTTCCACTTACAGCATCATCATTTTCATGAGTAGTTACTGCTTGAGACATGTAGTATGAGAAAGTATACATATCTACTGTACCTTTTTTTAGTTCTTCTAAATCTTGTTCAGTAATATCTAATTTAACATTATGTTCTTTCCATAAACGTTTCGCATATGTTGGATATTTACCTTTACATTGAACATCTCCACAATAGAAGATACCTTTTTCCCATTTAGAACGATTAAATAAAATATCTTCTGGATCAGATGTTAATGGATAATAAGTAATACCACAAATCATACATCCAATTTTATTTTCAGGATCAATTTGATGTCCAATTTGTACAGCCCTTGCACTTGCTACAAATTGATAATGTAAATGTTGATAAGCTTCTTGATATGCTTCATCACTGGCATTATCTGGTAAGAAATTGATTGTATTATTGATTTCATTGAATGTTAACCAGTATTTAACAAGTCCCTTGTATTCATTAAAGATTGTTGTTACGTATTTTTCATAAAGGGCAATATATTTACGATCTAACCAATCTCCATATTTTTCTTCTAAAGCAAGTGGTGTATCAAAATGCCAAATAGAAACTAATGGTTCAATACCCGCATTTCTAAGTTCAGTAAATACATTTCTATAGAAATCTAATCCTGCTTGATTAGGTTTATCTTCTTCTCCTGTTGGATAGATTCTTGACCAAGAGATAGATAATCTAAACATCTTGAATCCCATTTCTTTAAGTAAAGCAATATCTTCTTTATAATGATGATAGAAATCAATACCATCATGATTTGGATAAAGTTCATCATCAAAGACAGCAAAATGAGCTCCTTCTGGTAATTTAAATCCATGATTTGGTAACTTTTGTTTATTTCCATCTTTATCAATAAAAGTAACCATACGTGGTGTATTTACTGTTCCACCTGTCGTTACATCTGTACGTGTCATTCCACGTCCGTCTACATTCCATGCACCTTCACATTGGTTAGCAGCTACTGCTCCACCCCAATAAAAATCTTTACTAAATTTCATTTTTTTTCCTCCTCAATTATCCTTATTATAAAATATATTTATGTCAAAAATATGAAATTTTCAAACTATGCAACAAATAAAACGACACATGTATAAACAATTAACGTAATAACCATAAATAATGAAATAAAGGCAGCAACAAAATCTTCATCTTCTTCACCTTTATAAAGTGGTGAAATCAACATCGGCATTGCAAATCCTGTTGGACACATAAAATAAATCAATACACCCATCATATAGATCTTATCTGCCATTAAATTTGGGAAGAAGATAAAGAATCCTGCAATAACAAGCATATAAAAGATAATTCTAACTCCTACAAGTTTTAATAATGATCCTAAAGTATCTTTATTAATTTTTAAGTTATAACCAATAATCAATAAAATAAGACTCACAATAGGAGCTGTTGCTTGTTGAATTGTATTTGTATAAAGATCAATAAAAGCAGTTTGACTTAACAAGTCATATACACCTAAAACATTTAAAATGATTCCTAACATAACCGCAATCACAAATGAATTTGTGAAAATTGTTTTCAATAATTCCTTAGTACTTGTATTTCCGGATGTCTTTTTAGCAACAAGTACAGGAATAATAATAAAAGCAATCACTGTTCCAGCAATATCATAAATAACTGTATTGCTTGCATAAGCTACACCTACAATGGATGTATAAAGTGGTAATGCAACATTTCCTCCTTCACATGTTGTAAGTAAATAAGGTGAGATATGACCCATTTCTTTTCCTGTAAATTTAGAAATAAATTTACCTAAAATCATAGCTAGTGTAAAAGCAGCTAAAACATATAGCACAATCAATATTGCTGAAGCTTCTATTTTAGCAGTAAATAAAACATTAAAAATTAAGATAGGAAACAATACATTGAAAACAATATGATTGGCTCCTTCTTTTTGTTTAGGACTAATAAAGTTTTTAATACGCGCGATCATTCCTAAAATGATCATAAAAAATACTGGGAATAAAGTTGATAATGCATTCATAATTTTCCTCCTTGTTTTTCAAGAATATTGTAAAAAAGAAGATTTATAATTACAAATACTTATATATTATAGATATTTATTATTTTTAATTATAAATAATGATATACTTATGATGAGGTGATTTAATGGAATTACGTGTCTTAAAATACTTTATAACAGTTGCACAGGAACAAAGTTTCTCCAAGGCCGCTAAAGTACTCAATGTCTCACAACCTGCACTTTCTAAACAAATTAAAGATTTAGAAGATGAATATCAAATAACTCTTTTTAATCGTACAACGCGAACTGTTTCTTTAACCGAAGAAGGACGGTTATTTAAGGAACAAGCTATTGAGATTTTAAATCTTGTAGACAGAAGTGAGGATTATCTTAGAAATAATAAAAAATATATTAGTGGAAATATTCATATTGGATGTAGTGAAAGTATATGTAATCGTGTTATTATGAAAGCTATTGCTAAAACTCAAAAACAATATCCCCATATTAAATTTCATCTTTATAGTGGAAATGCACAATATGTTGAAGAAAAGATTGATCAAAGTATTTTTGATCTAGGGATTGTTGTGGAACCTGCAAATTTTTCTAAATATGATTATTTAAAGCTTCCTGGTTATGACCTTGAAGGAATTCTTATGAAAAAGGATTCTAATCTTGCGAATAAAGATTTCATTACACCTAAGGATCTAATGAATCAGCCAATTATTATATCTAATCAAGAGATGGTTAAAAATAATATTGCGGGATGGTTAGGAGGTAATCAAAGAGCACTTAATGTGGTCGCTACTTATAATCTTTTTTATAATGCCCAATTGATGTGTGAAGAGGATGTTGGTTATGTTTTAACTTTTGAACATCTTTATCATGAAACAACTGAAAGTTCTTTGTGTTTTAAACCACTAAATCCACCACTTATGATTAAAAGTAATCTTATTTGGAAAAAGTATCGTTTGTTTTCTAAAGCTGAAGAAGCTTTTCTAGAAATTTTAAATAAAGAACTAAATGAAAAGGCATAGCCACCTATGCCTTTTTAATTATTTTTATTTTCTTTGATCCATTGAATAAATTCATTCATACCTTCACCTGTTTTTGCACTTAAACAAATAATTTTTGCATTTGGATTTAAATTTAAAATATTAACTTTTGCTTGATCAATATCAAAATCAAAATAATCAAGCGTATCAATCTTAGAAATAATAACCAAATCACATACACTAAACATTAAAGGATACTTTAATGGTTTATCATCTCCTTCAGGAACTGATAAAATCATCATATTCTTATGTGCCCCAGTATCAAATTCTGCAGGACAAACAAGATTTCCAATATTCTCCAAAAAGAGAAGATCAAAATCATCTACGCCAAATTCATCAACTGCTCGTGTTGTCATTTCTGCATCAATATGACATAATCCCCCATTATGAATTTGAATAGAAGGAACTCCTGTAAAATCTGCTACCTTTTGTGCATCAAGTGATGTTTCAATATCAACATCCATCACTCCTACTTTATAATCATCTTTAATTTCATTGATTACATGAGAAAGAAGTGTTGTTTTTCCAGAACCAGGAGAAGACATTACATTGATCATTGTCACTTTTTTGTCCTTTAGTCTTTTGCGAAGAGCATCTGCTTCTTGATTATTCGTATTAAAAACATTTTCATGAACTTCGATTACTCTTACTTTAGCCATGGTTTACTTTCTCCATTTTTTCTTTTAGATAATTGATCCAAGGTTCAAAGCCTTCATCTTTTTTAGATGAAATATAGAAGATTTGAGCGTTAGGATTTAATTCATGGATTCTTTGTTCTACTAATTCTTTATTAAAATCAAAGACAGGTAATGTATCGATCTTATTAATTAAAACAACATCGCTAACAGTATAAACCAATGGATACTTAGCTGGTTTATCATCCCCTTCAGGAACTGATAAAATCGTAATATTAATACTTGCTCCAGTATCAAATTCTGCAGGACAAACAAGATTTCCAACATTTTCAATGAAAATAAGATCTACATCATCCACTCCCATTTCATTAAGTCCTTGTTGAGTCATCGCTGCATCCATATGACACATACCACCTGTATGTAATTGAATGGCTTTTGCTCCACCATTTTCTATCGTAACAGCATCAACACTAGCATCAATGTCACATTCCATAACACCTATACGAGTGGTATCTTGTAATCTTTCAATCGTACGAAGTAATGTGGTTGTCTTCCCCGAACCGGGAGAAGACATCACATTAATCATTAATTTTTTTTGTTTTTTAAATTCTTCACGAATTTTATCTGCAGTTACTTCGTTTTCTTTAAATATATTTTGTTTAAGTTCAAGAATCTTCATAAATACCAATCTCCTTAATATTAAACTCATTACCTCTTAATAAATAGGTATTTTCACTATGGCAATAGGGACATGTTTTACCATAATCAATCGTACGATATTGTCCATGACAATCTTCACAATAAGTAATTGCTTCTAATGTTTCTATATACATTTTTGCATGTTCTGTCACTGCTTCTTTTTTTCTTGCCCAATTCCAACAATCAATTAATTGATCATGAACAACACCAGAAACTTCACCAATTTCTAACTTCACATAATCAATTTTATCAACTTTATTTTCTTGCGCAACTTTTTTTACATCTTTAACAACATAAAATGTAACACCTAATTCATGCATCTTAATGTTCTACCTTTTTCTTTAAAATAATATTTTTTACACGTTTTAATTGATAAGGGATAATTGCTTTAAACTTATCTTCTGCCACAACCATATTAGAACATTCTGGATGATCACGATGAAGTTTGATAGCATCAAATTCACATTTAGTTGTACATACCCCACAACCAATACATTTATTCGCATCAACGATTGTTGCTCCGCATCCTAAACATCTTGCTGTTTCTTTTCTAATTTGTTCTTCTGTAAGAATTTGTGTATTATCTTTGAATCGATCTTTAACTTCTGGGTTAATACCTTCAACTTGTTTAGGTCCACGATCATAGCTTTCTACTAAAATATCATCTGTATCAAGTTGTTTAAATTGCCAACGATTACGTCCTGTTTCCATATGTCCATTATGAACATAACGATGTAATGATTCAGCAGCAATCTTACCTTGGGCAATGGCATCAATTGCGAATTTAGGTCCAGTATAAACATCTCCTCCAGCAAAGATATCTTCTTTACTTGATTGGAAAGTCACTTGATTTAATTCAATAGCTGGTCCATTGAATTTAACATCTTCACCTTTTAATAAATCTTTCCATACACTTTGTTGTCCAATCGCAAATATTAAACGGTCACATTCAACTGTCATAGTTTCATTTTCATCATAAACAGGAGCAAATTTACCATCATTAATTACAAATAAACATTTTTTGAAAACAATACCTGTCACTTTCCCATTTTCTGCAAGAATTTCTTTTGGTCCCCAACCACAATTGATTGTAACACCATCTTCTCTTGCTTCTTTGATTTCTTCAACTGAAGCTGGCATATCTTGTTCTTGTTCTAAGCTAAATTGGAATACTGAACTTGCTGCATTTCTTGCAGATACACGAGAAGCATCAATGGCTACATTTCCACCACCGACGACAACAACTTTTCCAGCAAATGGTGCATTACCACAGTTTGCATCATGTAAATAATCAATAGCTGTCATAACACCTTCTGCGTTTTCATTTTCAAGTCCTGGTAAACGACCAGCAGCGCATCCAATAGCAATATAGAAAGCTTTATAACCTTGTTCTCTTAATTGTTGAATTGTTACATCTTTTCCAACTTCAATTCCTGTTTTAATTTCAACACCCATCGCTTTTGCGACATCGATTTCAGCATCTAATAAATCTTTTTCTAGTTTATAAGATGGAATCCCATAACGTAACATGCCTCCTGGATGTTCGCTTTTTTCAAATACTGTAGGTCGATAACCTGTCTCAGCTAAATAGAAAGCAGCTGTTAAACCAGCAGGTCCTGCTCCAATAATCGCAATTTTTTCATCAAAATGATCCATGTGAATACTTGCAGGAATCACGACTTCTGGAATATGTCTCGTTTTGGCATTTAGATCTTGTTCAGCAATAAATCTTTTAATTGCATCAATTGATAAAGCTTCATCGACTTTACCACGTGTACAAGCATCTTCACATCTTCTATTACAAATCGCTCCACAGACAGCTGGGAATGGATTTTGTTTTTTAATGAGCGCTAAAGCATCTTGATATCTTCCTTGAGATGCCATTTTAATATAACCTTGTACTGCAATATGAGCAGGACAAGCACTTTTACAAGGAGCTGTTCCTGTTTCATGAGTATTAATTCTATTATTATCACGATAATTAAAATCGTATTTTTCTGGTCCCCATTTTGTAGCATCTGGTAATTCTTGTTTTGGATACTTAATTTCAGAACCATCTTTTTTACATAATTTTTGTCCTAAACGTACAGCACCTGCAGGGCAATATTCCACACATCTTCCACAAGCCACACATTTGTCTTTTTCTACATGAGCTACATAAGCAGAACGCGACATATTTGGTGTATTAAATAATTGTGATGTTCTTAAAGCATTACAAATTTCAACATTACAGTTACAAATACCAAAAATTTTATTTTCGCCATCAATATTTGTTATTTGGTGTACAAAACCATTATCTTCTGCACGTTTTAAAATAGCTAAAGCTTCTTCTTTAGTAATATCATGTCCTTTACCAGTTTCACGACAATAATCCGCAAAATCACCAACACCGATACACCAACCGAAATCATCATCAGCACATCCATCACCAATTGCTTTTCTTGAAGCACGGCATGAACATCTTCCTACACCAATTTTACCTTCATATTTATCTAACCAATAAGATAATTTTTCAATATCAATCGCTTCATTTTCCATAGAAATCGCTTTTTCAACAGGAATAACATGCATTCCAATTCCTCCACCGCCTGGTGGTACCATTTGTGTAATTCCAGCAAGTGGAATATAAGTCATACGTTCAAAGAAAGCAGCTACATCTGGATGATTTGTTATACGTGGATTTGATCTATCTGGTAACTCTTCCATATTAAATAACTCTGCACTTCCAGGTACAAACATTGGTAAGATATATCTTCTTTCACTTTGTGGTGCAGTGCGACCATTATGATCATAGTGATAACCATAATCATATTCAAGTAAACCAATATAACTCATTTCATCTAATAATTTTTGAAATGCTTCTTCTTGATTTGTTTCAATCTTACATAACTTACACATTTCTTTAAAAGTATAAGGTGTACGTTTTTTCATTTGTAAAGCAATGTCAGCCATTTCATCACTTATAATTTCAGCAAGTCCCCAATATTCTGGATCTTCTACTTTTACGCCACCAAAAATATGATCTGCCACATCAGTAATCTTTCTACCTAACTTAACAATTTTCTCTCTTGGAGGATTGTCATGCTTGTGATTTGCATCCCACTCCTCGTATTTTTTCATACTCATTAAATTTTTCCTTCCTCCCTTAATTGTTCTTTAATTAAAACAATTACGTCCAATTTATTATACATGAAACCCCTCTATTAAGTAATTGTTTATTAAATATTTGTTGATTTTTTCACATAAATTTAGACATATCATTTAATTTGTCTAAAAAAAAGAATCAAAACGATTCTCCTACTTCATTCTAGCCTTTCTATCAGTAATAATATCCGATATATCGAAAGGAATTTCATCATCCTCTTGTTCATAAACATTCAAAAAAGGAACATCTTCAACTGTCCTTAAAGGAAACTCAGATTTAGCCGTAACATCCTTTAAATCACATTCAATCACACCAATATAAATACCAGGTACAACCTTTCTTTCACTTAATGGTTTAATCTCACGATGATTACATGTATAAAGCAAATTGTATCCCTTTTCCCAAGTTTCAGGATCATCTTTATAATCTAACATCTTCATCTTTCCTTTAGCGATAACACTACGATAATCATGATAATGCCCTTTATATTTCTTATCAGGAAAATCATTAAAAATACTAAACTCAACACATACGCGAGGATCTTTCTTTAATAAATCGACCTTTTTTCCTACCTTCATAAAATGAGTATAAATATTTAAATGTGTATCTGTCATTTCAAAACCAAAGCTTAAAGGAACTACATAAGGAAAACCATCTTCATCATTCATACCAATATTTGCAATATTCATTTCCTTCAACATGGCTTTTATTAATTCATAATCTACTACTTCTCTTTCAAATCTACGCATTTTTCCACCTCGTTTACACTATACTTCCTTTTTTTCTTTTTTCAAAAATCTTTCAGTTTTTGAAAAATATCTTATAATATTTTTGAGGTGACTTATGAATACATTAAAAATACAAATTAAACCTTTTTATAAAAATAATCCTTTTCATCTAAAAGATGATCAAATACATATCCTATCTACCAATAAAAATGAAGAAGAAATAAAACAGCTTCTCTTACAAATGAATTATGAAAATTATTCAATTTTCATTCAACTTGAATTAGAAAACTATAACTATGGTTATCTCTTTATAGATCATAAAGAATATGAACTTTATTATTATAATGATTTTGATGATTATGAAGATGAAATTGAATTTGCCAGTAAAAACTGGATAAAAATGATAAAAAATAAATAAAAAAGAAGAAAAAAATGTTTTTTTTGCAGATATATATAATGAGGTGATATTATATGTACTACAAAAAACATTTAAAAATAGGAGGACTTCCATAAATGCCTTCTATTCAAAAACAAATTTCTTTAATATTTAACAAGAAAAAACAACAAGTATTTGTTGATTATTTTACTTATCAACGAATACGAACCCAGGTTTTTAATTACCCTAAAAAGTATCAAAATAATTTTACTTATTATATTGATTTAGATAATAATTTATATGAAATTACAGTTGAAAATCATGAGCCTATCATTCATAATAAAATTACAAATTATGAATCAATACTTGATGCTTTAGAAATTAAATTTCATAAAGGAGGACCAAAATGAGCTTCTTCAATCAAACAGAAGATACTATCATTGATATACTTAATTCTAAAAATATTGATCGTATTTCAATGGCTGGCATCATCGGAACTTTAAGACAAGAGAACTTAAGTGAAAATTCATTTTTAAACTTTATTAGAAACAAAGAAAATCTTTCTATTGAGGACTGTACTGAACAAATATGGCATATGAGAGGATATTAAAAAACAAGCTTATGAGGCTTGTTTTTTTAATCTATACGGTTTTACTATTTTTAATAATCTATATCATTTTCTAAATCATTTCCTTGAGATTGAATAACTTTTTTATACCAATAAAATGATTTTTTAGGATAACGTTTTAATTCTTTTAAATCTTCAAAATCACGATCTACATAAACAAATCCATATCTTTTTCTAATTTCTTTATGACTACTTAAAAAATCAATAGGACTCCATGCAAGATATCCCATTAAATCTACACCATCATGTTCAACAGCAGTTTTAATAGCTTGGATATGTTTTTGATAATATGAAATACGTTCATCATCATAAACCTTACCATCTTTGAGTGTTTCATCTATTCCAATACCATTTTCAACAATAAAGAGTGGTTTATGATAACGATGATAAAAATCAATAAGGGAGTATCTTAATCCTTCAGCATCTATTTGCCATCCCCATTCGTTAGCTTTATAATATGGATTTTTTAAAGCTCTTTGATCAAAAATAAGCGCATCTTCTAATTCATTTTGATCTTTTATATCTTCAAAAGAAGATATAACATTACTACGATAATACGAAAAAGCAAGATAATCTATTTTCTTTGATGATTCTTTAATTATATCTTTTTCTTCTTGAGAAATATTGAATTGAATATTTCTATTTTTAGCATATTGCATAAAATATGCAGGAAATTCACCATTACACATTGTGTCATAAACAAAATAATTATGCATCTTATTTTTAAAATCAGCTGCCATTACATCTTCTGCTTTACAAGTAAGTGGATAAAATGGGGCATGTCCTATCATTCCTCCAACTTGTGCTTGTGGATCAACACGTTTGATGACTTCAACAGCTCTTGCATGAGCAACTTGTACATTGACATTTAATTGTATATACATTTCTTGTTTACTCATACCTTCTGGTAATCTAGCACCAGCTACTAAATCTGGCATGTGGGCTGCTAAATTAATTTCATTATATGTAATATAATACTTAACTTTACCTTTAAATCTTTCTACAATACTTTCTACATGTCTAGCATAAAATTCAATAACTTCTTTATTCATAAAACCATTATAATGATTTAATAAATAATCTGGCATATCAAAATGAACGAGTGATACAACTGGTTCAATCCCTTTTTCTAATAAATAATCAACCATCTTATCATAAAAATCTAATCCTTTTTCATTTGGTTTTTCTTCATTTCCCAATGGATGAATTCTCGACCAAACAACAGAAAAACGATATGCTTTAAAACCCATCTCTGCCATATAATCAATATCTTCTTTCCAATGATGGTAATGATCCGTTGCTACATCTGTTGTACAAAACATAGGTTTAATTCCTGGTTCTGGAGTTACGACTAAAGTATCATAGACATTCAAACCTTTACCATCTTCTAAATAACCACCTTCAGCTTGAACGTTACTTAAAGCGCCTCCCCATAAAAATTCTTTTTTCATACAATTCTCCTTACTTTGTTGTCATCATAATCATCATTTGACCATCAAGTTCAATTGATGTATTTGTAGGAATCAAAAAATTATCTCCTACTTTAACGTCATATTCGTCTACTTTTCCACTTCCTTTTACAACTGTCGCTAGTTGATAATTATCGCATTTATATTGACATTTACCAATAACTAATAATTGAGAAACAGTAAATGAATCATTTGAAATAAATATTGTTTCTTTCATATTTTCATGAACTTTAACAACTGGATGAACATCATTTTTATCAATATCTTTATCAAAAGATAAACAATCAATAGCTTGTTTCAAATGTAATTCTCTTTCATTTCCATCTTTATCTTTTCGATGATAGTCATAAAATCTATACGTAATATCTGTAGATTGTTGAATTTCATACACAACGTTTCCTTTACCCATAGCATGTAGACAACCTGCTGGTAAATAAACAAAATCCCCATCAGCTACAGGATATTTTTTATAAATATCATCCCATTTATCTTGATTGATCATTTCTTGAAGCTCTTCTTTATTCTTTGTCTTTTGTCCATAGACAATAGAAGCACCTGGATCTGATTCAATAAAAAACCACGCTTCATTCTTCCCTCGTTTATAACCAATTTTTTGAGCATGTTCATCATCAGGATGAACTTGAATACTCAAATCATCTTCTGGTCCGACTAAAGAAATAATTACTGGGAAATCCTCACCTGGATGTCCAAATAATTCTTGATGTTTTTCCCATAATTCTTTTAGAGTTTTTCCTTTGAATCCACCTTTTATACAAACAGTAGATAAGCCTTCACCATCTTGAGCACTAAAAGACCATGATTGACCTATTCCTTCAGGAAAATCATCATACCCAAAGAAATCTCTTACTTTTGTATGACCCCAAATAGCTGGTCTAGGAATCGCTTTAAAAAATAAAACACCCATTTTATCTTCACTCCTTTAAAAAAGGCATATTCCGCCTAATAAGTAAACAAAGCGAACATGCCCATAATTGTTACAAATACAGATAAAACATTAACCATTGATACAACATTTGACTTAATTCTAAATCCGTACTTACTAAATATTAAATTATTTACTTGTTTTGCTTTTGTCACATGGTAATCCGCTAATAAAGCAAATACAACAATAGCTATTCTCATAGGTAAGCTTGTTCCAATACCACTACCTAATAAATTCCATGGAAACATTGCTAAAACAATTGCTACAACAGTTGCAAATAACGAAGCTGCAATATAAGGATTCTTTTCATCCTTATGTTTCATCATACGTTCTTGTTCTTTATTAGATTGTGCCTGTTTTTTACTTTTCTTTTTATTTTCATTGTATTTTTCGGCATAGCTCACTTGTTTTACTTTAACTACTTCACATCCACAATTATCACAAAACTTTGACGTTTCCTTTATTTCTGCACCACATTTTCTACAATACATAATCTAATTCTCCTACTTTAAAATAATTTGTGAAATATTGACTAACGCAACAAAAATACTTAAAAAAATTGAAATATAAGCATAATTCTTATTTCCTGTTGGTTCATAGCCTTTCTTTTGATCATCTTTATCAACTTTTAAAGACATCACACCACAAACCAAAGCTCCTGCATAAAGCAATGAACTTATGATGTATGGAAGTTTAACATTTCCACCAACAGCATTAACAACTGTTCCTCCAATAAAGTCTAAACCTATTAAAGCTATAAAAAATAGGAGGATTCCTAGTTTTGCAAAAGAATTTTCTCTTGGATTTTTCTTTAATTTTTTAGATTCTTTAATCTCTTTCTTTTCTCCGTTAAGTTCTTTTCCACAATGATAACAAAATGCTGAATCTTGTGGTATTTCTTTATGACAATATGGACATTCCATAACTAGTTCCTCCTTTTATTAAAAAGAAGGCTTGAGGCCAATTTGGCACTTAGCCTTCTTTAAATTATTCAATTATTTAATTAAGCAGTTTCGCCATTAAATTTAGCAACTTCAGCTTTTTCATATGATTTCCAGAATGGATAGAAAATAACCATACCAATTGCGAAGTTAATAAATACAATAACAATTCCACCGATTGAACCACCTGCAGCTAAGTATCCTAATACAGGAGATGGTGTAGCCCAAGGTAAGTTCATATACATTTTACCAACAAATCCAATACTTGTTAACCAATAAGTTAAAGCACCTGTAAGTGTATGAGTTAAGATAAATGGAACTAATAAGAAACCATTCATAACTACTGGTAAACCAAACATAATTGGTTCAATGATACAGAATACTGCTGGTGGTAAACAGATTGTAGCTAAAGGTTTTAAATGAGGTAATTTCTTGCTTGACATAAACATATAAACTAGAATTGGCCAACAAGATGATACCCATTGAGATAATCTACATAAGTTTGGTGTCCAAACATATGGTAAATCTTTAACTAATGTACCTGCCATATAAGCAGTGTTGTTATCAGCAATCCATTGATTTGTAAAGACATTGATAACTGCACCTGTGATGTTATCACCATGTAAACCACAGATCCATAATAACGCTGATAAGAATTGTTGTAATGTGTAAACAAAGATATTATCAGCTGCACCTAATACAGGTAATAACATTTGTCCAACTAATTCTGGGATATTTAAACCAGCTAAAGTTCTAATTCCCCAACAAATTAATGTAATAAAGAAGTAAGGAATAATAGCTGAGAAACTGTCAGAGATTGCTGGTGGTACAGAATCTGGTAATTTAATAACGATATGTTTTTTATAACAAATATCAATAATATTAATTGCGATAGCACCTGCGATCATTGCTGTGATTAAACCAGCTCCACCCCAATATGTAGATTCAAAAGCACTTGCTCCTGCTGATAAAGTACCATCTTTAGCAGTAACAACTAATTGTCCAACTGAGTTATAGTTTAATAACATAAATGCGAAGAACGCACCAACTGCACCAGTTGTTTTATTAATACCTTTGATTTCTGCATATTCAGCACCAAATGCAATAATAATGTAAATAGCCATAATACCCATTGATAAGCTGTTAACTAGAGATAAGTCTCCAGCCCAAGGTTTTAAAAATGGAATTAAAGCTTTTGTAGTTAATCCACCATCAGAACAGAATAAATAAACAACTAAGAATAATGAACCAACCATTGTGACTGGTAATGCTGCAACCATACCATTAACAATACCACGAACAAATGGAATTTGCCCGAATTTTGTCATTGGTCCAGCAATTACGTCAACTTTTTCTAGAATTTTGTCCATCATGGACTTCTTTTCTGTAGACATATTTTTCTTCCCCTTTCTTAAGAAAACCTCCTAAATGTAAACGTTTTCCCTTTGCCTACTTATATACTATACTGAATTATTTTCTTTTTCGATATAAACGATTGTCATAATATATGACACTTTTTTTACAAAATTCTCTAAAACCTTTATATTACTTGAATTTTAAGAAATTAGCTTACAAAAAATCACTTGAGTAAACGTTTACATTTGTATATAATTTGTTTAGGTGGTGATAAAATGCAACTCAAAAAGAATGAAATTAAAATTATTCAGCTCTTATTAGCTTCAGATAACTATATCTCTAGTTATGAAATTGCTAATTCAACTGGCATTTCTAGAAGACGAGTGAGAGACGAAATGAAGATTGTTAAAGATATTCTTGCAACTCTTCATTTAAATTTATTATCTAAACCTTCTCAAGGTTACTATATCGAAGGAAAGTCATCGCAAGATTTAACTGAATTACAAAGTATTATTAATAAAAATGAACGTGATGATGATTCTTTAATTCCATCTTTACCTGATGAACGATCTAATTACATTCTAGGGCGTCTCATTAATAGTAGAGAATTTATTAAATTGGAAACACTTGCTGATGAATTACTTGTCTCAAGAGCCACAATTGCGAATGATTTAGTTTCAATAAAAAATGAATTTAAAAAATATGGTTTAAAATTTAACCAAAAACCTAATTATGGAATTTATATCAGTGGTCCGGAAACAGGGAAAAGAAAATGTTTAGTAGACAATATTTTTAAAAACCTAAATATTTCTGATATGTATTTTGATTTTTTAGATACTTATTTTAATTCGCCTGATTATGAAATCATTCAAATTTTAAGAGAATATGCTATATCTATCAGTGATATTAGTTTAATAGATTTCTTAATTAGTTTTTCAATTAGTGCAGCACGTATTTCTTGTGGATATTTAATTGGACATCAAACAGAAGGTTTTGAAGATTACCAAAATAGAACAGAGTATTTTGTCGCAAAAAAACTTGCATTATATGCAAAAGAACATTTTGATGTAGAATTTGACGAATATGAAATTCAAAATATCACGATTCAACTGATTTGTAAGAGAGCTACAAAAGGACTTACTTTTATTTATAATCAAGATATTATTGATTTACAAAACGAAATACTTGATAAAATAAAGAAACAAACTTTAATTACTTTTGATGATGAACATTTTAATAAAGTTTTTCCATTATATTTAAACTATACTTTAATACGACAAAAATATGGTGAAAAAATACGTACACCCTTATATGAAGATATTCAATACGATTATCCTCTATCTTATTATCTTGCTCAAATTGTTTCTCAAGTAATAAAAAAACATACAAAGATTCCTCTTTCTAGAAGTGAAATCACTAATTTCACTATTCTATTTAACAATACAATTAATAATAAAAAATATAGTCAAAAAAAGGTTTTACTCATTAACTGTATGAGTGAGTCTATCAAAACGTTTATTAATCATTTTATCGAAAAAGAACTCTATGACCAATTAGTAATCACTAAATCCATTCATTATTATGAAATAG
Source organism: Faecalibacillus sp. H12 (assembly GCF_013361255.1). Lineage (NCBI taxonomy): Bacteria > Bacillati > Bacillota > Erysipelotrichia > Erysipelotrichales > Coprobacillaceae > Faecalibacillus > Faecalibacillus sp. H12. The sequence goes on from NZ_JABWDK010000008.1 coordinate 74,097, forward strand.
AAGAAGAAAACTTAGACCAATACGATTTAATCTTATCAACAGCACCGATTCATCGCCAATTACCAATTCCTGTAATCAGCGTAAATTATATTATGTCTCAAGATGATATTATTCGTATTAAAAGCTATTTATCTTATCTCTTTAATGATAAGCAAATGTTATACTATTTTCATCCAAGTTTCTACAAAACACATGTACAAGTTAAAACACTTAAAGGTCTAGCAACAAATTTCTATCAATTAATAAAAACAGTATATCATCTTAACGATTCAAAAAAGAATGATATTATGAATAAAAACATTTGTTCTATACATACCTTTGAAAACAGTATCGGCTTATTAAGGCTTACACGACCACTTAACTCTAATAATATTATTTCTATCGTCACATTAGAAGAACCTATGAAAGTTGAAAATCAAACATTTAATATAGCCATACTATTCTCTTGTGCTGATAATCAAAATGTCATGTATAATACACTATTTTCAACTTTAAAGAACATTTCTGAAAATAAAGAAGATTTAGATAAACTCATTTCACATATTCCTTATACAGAATTTTTATCAATTATTTTAAAAAATAAATAAATTGTAGAATATTAAAAACAAGCTCAATCGAGCTTGTTTTTAATCTAAATTCTTTCCATCAGATTTAATACATTTTTGATACCAATAGAATGAATCTTTTTTACTTCTGTGTAAATCTCCTTTACCTTCATCATCCATATCCACATATATAAATCCATATCGTTTATCCATTTGTCCTGTTGTAAATGATACTAAATCAATTGGTGCCCAAGAAGTATATCCAAAAATATTAACACCTTCTTCTCTGGCCTTCATTAAACTCTTAATGTGACTGCGATGATAATCTATACGATAAGTATCATGTATAGAACCATCTTCTTCTACTTTATCATAAGCTCCTAAACCATTTTCCACATCAAAAATAGGTACTTGATAACGGTCATTTAAGACATGTAAGAAATATTCATATCCTGTAGGATCGATTTGCCATCCCCAATCAGATGCTGTTAAATATGGATTTTTTAAGTTAGCAGAAGTTCCTGCCCCACCTAATGCTTCTCCTTCATCTTTATGAGTTGTTACTACATTAGACATATAATAAGAATATGCTAAGAAATCAGATTTCCCTTCCATTAAATCTTTTTTATCTTCTTCACTGATATTTAAGTTTACATTATTTTCTTTCCAAATGCGTTTAGCATAAGATGGATAATATCCTCTTACCATTGTATCTGCACAATAAGCAAATTTATTTTGGAATTCTTTATAATTTGCAATAACATCTTCTGGATCACAAGTATATGGATAGCTACAGAATCCTGCAATCATACATCCTACTGAAATATTTTTATCAATTTCATGAGCTACTTTAACAGCTTTTGCTGCAGCAACCATTTGATTATGTAATTCTTCAAAAGCTACTTGTTTTCCTTCTTTAACATCAAAATGAAGTAAAATATTAATTTCATTGAATGTTAACCATTTATCAACTAAATCTTTATATTCTGTAAAACATACTCTCGCAAATTCAACAAATTGATGAATCATTTCTCTATTTGTCCAATCTCCATATGTTTCTTCTAAATAAACAGGTTCATCGTATTTATATAAAGTAATGACAGGATCTATTCCATATTTACGGCATTCTTTAAAAACATTACGATAGAATTCTACACCTTCTTGATTAACTCCACCTTCTACTCCATGAGGATAAATTCTTGCCCATGAAATAGTCGTATTAAATGTTGTAAAACCAAGTTCAGCAAATAAAGCGATATCTTCTTTATAGCGATGATAAAAGTCAATGCCAACATGATTTGTATAACGAATATCATCAAATAATTGATATTTAGCTCCTTGAGGCAAATGATCAAATTGTCTCATTTTACCTCTTGTTCCATCTGCATTTAAATAATGAATCCATCTTATATCAGTTGTTGATCCTGGATCACCAAAATCTACTTGAACAGGACTTTTTCCACCTTCATCCCATCCTCCTTCACATTGAGCAGCACTAATTGAACCACCCCATAAAAACTTATCTGGTATTGCCATCTTTATTCCTCCTATAAATGTTTGATTTGAATCATTTTTCCTTTTAATCCTGGATAATCTCCAGCTTGTACTTTTTCTACATTATCTTTATGTGCTATAAACCATTTATTCTTTTTCTTTAATATTCCTCTTCTTTGACAAGCATCGCCTGTACCTTTTAACAATAAACAAATGGTTTTAAAAGAGTCTATTACTGTAATTGGTGTATAGTGAAGTGTTGTAGCATAAAGTTCTACAACTGTTCCTTGTGGTACATAAAAGAGTTCACATTTTTCAATATCATAGTCATTTTCTACCATGTCTTGTCTTTTTCCGACAGCTAAAATATAGTCTGTTACCGCAATAATTGTTTCACTACATTGATGATATTCTAATCCATTTAATACATCATTTTTTCCAGTTACAACGCCTGCCATAACATCTAAATACCCATAGATATCTTTCATTAATTCTTGAATACATGGTATATCTTCTAATTCTTTGATACTTGTATCATATGCATTTATATTTTGATATGTTTGTGCAAAATTGATTGCTTCTTGGACGTCTTGTTTAATAACTCTTCCATAGTCTTTAAAATTTTCATTTAATTCTTGGATTTGATAATCTGGATTAAGAAGTTGAATCTTTTCTAACATTAATCTAAATCCTCCCCATTAGAAGCAATGACTTTCTTATACCAATAGAAAGAATCTTTTCTTGAACGATGTAAATCACCATTTCCTTCATCATCCATATCTACATAAATAAATCCATACTTTTTATCCATTTGTCCAGTTCCTGCTGAAACTAAATCAATACATCCCCATGTTGTATAACCAAATAGATTAACTCCTTCTTCTACTGCTTTTTTCATTTCTTTTATATGTTCTCTATGGTATTCAATTCTTGCTGGATCATGACAAATTCCGTCTTCTCCTTCCTTTTCTATTAAACCAATGCCATTTTCTACATCAAACATAGGTGCATTATATCGATCATTAATTAAATGCATCATATGTCTAAATCCAACTGGATCAATTTGCCATCCCCAAGCATTTGCTTTTAAATATGGATTTTTTACTGTCCCTAAAATATTTCCTCCTGTATGATTATCATCATCTACTTTATGTGTTGTCACAATACCTGAAGAATAATAAGAAAAACCAATAAAATCAGATTTACCATTCATTAAATCTTCCTTATCTTGCTTAGTTATTTCTGGTGTAACACCATATTCTTCCCATATTCTTTTCGCAAATGGTGGATAATATCCTCTCATTTGTGTATCAGCACTATAACAGAAGAAATCTTGGAATTTTCTATAACGTTCCATCGCATCTAACGGATCTGGTGTTAATGGATATGCCATATTTGTACATAACATACATCCAACCTTTAAATTTGGATCAATTTCATGTGCAACAATTGTTGCTCTTGCTGCAGCTACTAATTGATTATGTAAATAAATGAGATTTCTTTGATTTCTTTCAGTTTTTTGTCCATCCATAGGCATGATGATATTAATTTCATTAAATGTCATCCATTTATTAACATAGTCCTTATATTCACTAAAGCATACTCTAGCAAATTCAACAAATTCATCAATCATTGCTCGATTACGCCATCCACCATGTTGTTCTAATAATGAAACTGGCTCATCATATTTATATAAAGTAATGACTGGATCCATTCCATACTCTTTAGCTGTTTTAAAAACATCTCGATAGAATTCTACACCTTCTTGATTAACTCCTCCTTTAATCCCATGAGGATAGATTCTTGCCCATGAAATAGAAGTATTGAATGTTGTATATCCCATTTCTTTAAATAAAGCTAAATCTTCTTTATAACGATGATAAAAATCACTTGCTACATGATTTGTATAATGTAAATCATCGAAAAATGCAAACTTACATCCTTCTTCTAGTTCATCTACTGCTTCCCAATTTCTATGAGCTCTTTGTCCATTCTTATCTAAATACCAAATTTGTCTTCTTTCTTTAGTAGATCCTGCAGTACAGTAGTCTACTAGTACAGGTGATTTTCCTCCTTCGTTCCAACCACCTTCTATTTGTGCAGCACTTATTGAGCCACCCCATAAAAATCCTTTTGGAAATCCCATTTTCTATTCCTCCTAATCTATATCTTTTCCATTTGAAGTATATACTTTCTTACAATATTCAAATGAATCTTTCTTATATCGTTTATATGTTCCATTACCAAAATCATCTACATCAACATAAATAAATCCATAGCGTTTTCTAATTTCACCTGTTCCAGCAGAGACAAGATCAATGCATCCCCACCATGTGTATCCCATTAAGTCTACATCTTCATCAATTGCTTCACTCATTGCTTTGACATGTTCTCTCATATAATCAATACGATATTGATCATGTACGGTTCCATCTTCTTCTAATGTATCAAATGCTCCTAATCCATTTTCACAATTCATGAGAGGTATTTGATATCTGTCATAAATTTCATGCAGAAAGAATTTTAATCCTTTTGGATCAATTGCCCATCCCCAGTCGGATTCTTTTAAATATGGGTTTTTCTTTCCCATGAAATTTAAGTTTCCTGTTGCTTCTTGACCATCTACATGAGTAGTTACACAGTTAGAGAAATAATAAGAGAATTCAAAGAAGTCTACAGTACCTTCTTTTAATGCTTTCGTATCTTCTTCTGTAATATCTAAAGTAATATTTAATTCTTTCCATAAATGTTTAGCATAACTTGGATAATACCCTCTTACAAAGACATCTCCTGCATACCAGAAATTCTTTTGCATTTCTTTTTGATTAGCAAGTTCATCTTCTGGATCACATGTTAATGCATGTGTGAAAATACCTGCTTGCATACATCCGATTTTTTTATTTGGATAATTATCATGTAAGTATTTAACTACTTTTGCACTTGCTACTAATTGGTTATGTAATACTTGATATTGTCTTTGTACTTCTTTTTGATTGTTTGAATCCAAGATAGAGAATTGAGCAGCATTGATTTCGTTGAATGTTGACCAATAAGTAACTTCTTGGAATTCATCAATAGATGCTTTCCCAAATTCAACAAATTCTTCTATTAAAAATCTATTCTTCCAGCCACCTAATTCTTCAATATAGAAAGCAGGCATATCATATTTGTATAAGTGAACTAATGGTTCAATTCCATATTTCAAGCATTCTTTAAATACATTATGATAGAATTCTACCCCTTCTGGATTAATTCCTGCTTTAATTCCTTTAGGGAAAATTCTTGCCCATGATAATGTCATATTAAATGCTTTAAATCCTAATTCTGCAAACATCGCAATATCTTCTTTATAATGATGATAAAAATCTGTTGCTTTATGATTAGGATAAAATTCATCAGGATTGATTGCTAATTTAGCTCCTTCAGGTAAGTTACAATTTTCAATCATAGCTGGTGTTTTACCGTATGTTCCATCTGGCATGATATAAGTTGCCATACGTGGACTATTAACTGTTCCTCCAGCATGATAATCTGTCATATTAGGAGATTTACCTCCTTCATCCCAACCACCTTCACATTGGTTAGCACTAATATCTCCACCCCATAAAAAACCTTTTGGAAAACTCATTTTTTATTCCTCCTTAATTTTCAATATATTATTTGAAATATCTATTTTTTGTTAATAAGTGAGATAAGTATTGTGATGTAAACGTTTTCCCAATCTTTAATCATATACTATAATGAATAATCTATTTTTTCTACATAAATACTTGGCATAATATGTGCCATTTTTATTCTTTGTTCAATATATCTATAGCCACTTTTACTGATGAAACCGTATACCTCGTTTGTTGTTGAATATCTTTAGGAGATGTCTTAAAAGTAAATGATTGATTTACAACTTTAAACATTTCTAAATCATTATAACTATCTCCTATTCCTGCTGTTTCATCGCTTATTAACTTTGTTATTTCTAATATTCCATTTCCTTTACTACACCCTCTTTTAACAACATCAATTGCATTTACATTTTGAAAAGCATGCAATGAAGGATAATCTTTATTGATTTCATCAGTTATTTCTTTAGCTCTTGTAGATTCAATTAATGAAAAACTATAAATCTTACGATCTTTAAATTCATCAATTGAATCAAATTGCTTAATATAACTTGGTGCATCATTTGGAACATATTTAAAGTATAAATATTTTTCATCTAGACAATGTGGCCCTATAATCGTTTCATTTTCATATTTTTGACACACTTCTTTAACAAGTTCAAAAGGAATTTCTTGTGCATAAATAACTTGATAATCCTTATCTAAAACAAGACCTCCAGTACACAACACATAATAATCTGGAATAATTTTACCTTTCATTAATGCATTTACCCCACCTAGTGGTCTACCTGTACACAAAGCAAATTTATTTCCTTTCGATTGAAAAGTTTTTATTGCTTCTATATCCTCTTGATGAAAGCCTTCCTTAAAAAAGAGAGTTCCATCAAAATCACTAAATAGTATTTTATTCATAAGATTCATCTGCTTTGAAATGAACACCTGCATCTATTCTTGCTTTTGTAGCAATATCCATCGCAATCAAACTCTTTTCCATCATTTCATTTGCTCTATCAAAATCTTTATTTTCTATCATTTTTACAAACTCATTAAATTCATAAACCATACGATGTGTATCGCCTTGTAAATCAAATGTTTCTTCTCTTTGATCATTATGTAAAATTTTAAAGCTTCTTAAAACATTTGCTGGTGTTTGAATACTAATACACCCTTGATCTCCTTGAATACTTGTTGCAATAGGTGCTTTGCAATCTTTAGCTCCAATTAAAACAGCTTTGAAATTACCATAATCCAATGTAATGATTCCTGATGTATCGATATTTTTTTCAATATTAGCCATATAATTGACTTTTAATGGTTTACCAAATAAAGCAACCATTAAATGAATATTATAAATATTTAAATCCATTAAAGCACCACCAGATTTTGTATAATCAAAAGCTGGTTGAATAATTCCTTCTTTAAAAGCATTATATCGAGAAGAATATTGAGAATAATTAGCAGTTACAATTTTTATATTTCCTAACTCATTTAACTTTTCTTTTATTTTTAAAACATTAGGTAAATATTGAGTAGAAATTGCTTCAAATAAAAATAAGTGTTTTTCTTTTGCTAATTGACTTAATTCTTCTAGTTCTTCTATTCTAGAGGTAAATGGCTTTTCACAAATAACATGCTTTCCTTTTTCTAATGCTTGTTTACACATTTGATAATGAAGATGATTAGGTGTAGCAATGTACATAACTTCAATATCTTCATCATTTAGCAATTCATCATAATTCAAATACGCTTTTTTTACATGGTTTTCTTTTGCCATTTGTTTAACTTTTTCTATTGATTTTTCAGTAGAAGCAATCGCTTCTAACTCAATTCCTTCTATTTCATGAATAAAACTAAATAAACCTCTTACGATCATCCCTGCTCCGGCAATTCCTAAACGCATTTTATCTAGCCTCCTTAGCAACTTCTGTTGCTTGTTCTAGTATTCTTAATACTTCTAATACTTCTTCATCTGCAACTATCTTTTCTCCATGATTAAAGATTACTTCATATAGATTATCATAGATCATTCCATAATCTTGTATTTCTACTGGTACTTTCTTTGTCACATCTTCTCCATTTTCATCGACATAACATAATGTTCCCCAATATTTTTCTGGTAATGGTTCAAAGCTGATTTCTACTGGTCCTGGTTTTGCCTTCAATGCACTTTGATGTCCTAATTGTGGCATGATGAAGCTTCCTTTTCTTCCATGAACGATAAATCTTGGATATTCTAATTTGACATAGAAGCTTGTTTTTACAATTGCTTTCATCTTTCCATAGAATAAATCGATATCTGAATAGTCATCTGAATTCCCTAAATTGTCATAGCTTCTACAGTCATATACGACTTTATCTGGTACTCCAAATTCTCCTACGATTTGATCGATTGGATGTACTTGTAATCCATATAGCATTCCTAGTCCTTTTCTATCTGCAATCGATGGTCGATAATAATCATAATGCGATTCGATTTCTAAGAGTTCCCCTAAGACCCCTGTTTCAATGACTTTTCTCACTGTCCTCATATCGGCATCAAATCGTCTGTTTTGATTTGCCATAACTACGACACCTTTTTCTTTAGCTAGATCAAAGACTTCTTTTGCTTCTTCAACTGACATGGCAAATGGTTTTTCACATAGACAATTCTTTCCATGTTCAATGGCCATCTTTGTATAATATGTATGAAATTGATCTGGTGTATTTACAACGATCAAATTCACTTCTTCATCGTTCATTACTTCATCGATATCACTTGTAAAATTTATATCTGGATACCATGTTTCTCTTTCTTCATCTCCTACACGGTCTTCCATTCTTCGATAGATATATTTGACCTTGATTGTATCCTTTCTTCTTTCTACATATGGTAGATGATATCTACACACACTATTTCCAAATCCAATATAAGCTACTACTAACATTTAAAGTTCTCCTTTCAAGATTTCTTTTATTTTCCCTGTTACTCCTGATTCATCATTCGAATCAATTACTTGAAAAGCTATCTCTTTAAGTGGTTGAATCGCATTTTTCATAGCATAGCTATAATGAACATTTTGAAATAACTCATAATCATTCATTTGATCACCAAATACTGCACACTCTTCTTTTGTAAGATGTAAAATATTCATTAAAAAATGTATTCCAAACCCTTTATTGATGGTCTCATGTTGAATATCCATCCATTCATTTCCTGATGTCATAATTTTTAAATGGGCTGGTAATTCTTTTTTGATAAGTTCTACATATTTTTCAACATGATGTTGTGGATCATGTATAGAAAACTTAAGAATTCCTTCTTTAATTTCATGAATATCGTCTATAAATGCATATTCATCATAATGTCGTTCTATTTCTTCTTTAAAAGAAAGATATTGTTGAGGAATGTATGATTTTTCTTTTCCTCCAATGACTGGCATAATTTCTGAATATTGTTTTAAGATGTTATAAATTGTTTGAACATCTTGTTTATCCATAATAAATGAATAAAGCTCTTTTTTACCTTTTGTAATAAATGAACCATTTTCACTAATAAAGTAAAGCTCATCGCTGTAAGGCAAAAATTGATTGTATAAATGATAAAACTGATTCCCACTTGCAATCACAAAATACATTTCTTTTTCTAATACTTTCTGTAAAACTTCAAAAAATTCATTATCAAACTCTTTTTGACTATTCAATAATGTTCCATCCATATCTGTTGCTAGTAAATGAATCATAAGTAACCTCCTTGCCCTCATTATATAAGGAAACGTTTACCTAAATATTCAAAGATAAAAAAAAGAAATCCATTTTCACAAAATTTCTTTTAAACATGAAATTGAATTTCATTATCTTCTAGGTGTGGCCATTTGTGCCCAAGTATAAGCTTTACCTTTTAATGTTACTGACATTTGATAGATGTTTTCTGGCCATGTTCCACCACCAAAACCTCCATCACCAATTGCATGAACATCACAACCTGTTTGTTTCATAAGCAATGTCACTTCTCTAATAGTATCTCGATCTGCAGCTTCAACATTACTATTTAAAAAGCTCATTGCGAGTGCACCTTTTCGATGTGTATATTCAATTAATTCTCTAATTCTTTCTACTGTAATTCCATGTCTTGATCCTGGTGCTGGAAAATCAATAATATCAGCTCCATTTTCAATTAATTGATCAATAATTTCTTTAGCATCATAATCAGCTAGTGGGTCTCCTAATACTTTTTCTACAACACCATCTTCCCATTTTCCAGCAAAAATCAACATATCTTCACCACAAATCTCTCTGGCCTTTTTTGTCCAACGCACAACATCTTTGATAGATGTTCCACTTCCAGGATTTCCTCCTAATATAATGAAGGAAATACCCCAATCCTTACATTTCTTTAAATTTTCTTCAGTGCAAATCATACCTGCTAAATCATATAAATAATCACTTGTTAAATCTAACCCTTCTTTAGGACAGCCCATATAGATTCCTACCGGTCTTCCACCTACTAAATCTTTTATTCCTTGATAATCAAACCCTTGAAGGCCTGGGCATGTTTCAGGATGTTGAAAATCAAACCCATTTAATAAAACCATATCTCCTCCAAAGGCAAACATTAATTCTGTACTTGTACAATTTGGAAACAAAATAGGGTTCTTTAAATAAGTTTGTCCCATTAATACTCTACCTTCTGATTTAAAAATTGCTTCTTTTAATTGTCTTCCATTATATGTGCTTACTTGACTTGCCTTTGCACTAATTAATCTTGTAACATTATCATTTAATTTCATCATAATCATCTCTCCTTGATTAAAGCATAGAAAATATCTTTCTTTTTCTCAATGAATATTTCTTTTTTTAGAATCAAATTTCATTTAAAATTCTATCTTATGAAATTCAATTTCATTCTTCTTTAAATAAACGATTATTTTTATAATTAATTTATTAAGGAGGAACTTAAAATGATCAAACCAGAATACAAAGAATTAAAAGATTTTCCCGTTTCTAATAAAAAAAGTGAAGATATTCATTACATACTGCTGATTTTGATAATATAACAATAAGAGCTCCTTATAATATTGAGTATGTAAAACGTGAAATTCCACTTTATCTCAATATTCTTGTTCCCAAAAAACAACTTGAATCTAATGAAAAATATCCACTACTTGTTTATATTCAAGGAAGTGCTTGGAAAAAACAAAATGTAATTGAACATATTATTCCTTTATCAAATATTGCAAAAAAAGGGTTTGTAGTCGCAATCGTACAATATCGAGATACAAGTATCGCTCCTTTTCCAGCACAAATTGAAGATACTAAAACAGCTATTTCCTTTTTAATTGAACGTCATCAAGATTATCAAATCGATACAAAAAATATCTTTTTAGGTGGGGATTCTTCAGGAGGGCATACAGCTATCATGACTGGAATCACTGCTAATCAAAATATTTTAGAACTTGAAGAATTCAAATATGCTTCATCCATTCAAGGAATATTTGATTTCTATGGACCAACTCTTGTAAGTGAAATGCAAAATGAACCATCTATACAAGACCATATAACTCCTCCAAGTCCAGAAGGTTTATTACTTGGTGGTGTCAATGTTTTAGAACACAAACAAGAAGCCTATCAAGCTTCTCCGTTACCACATATTAAAAAGGATGTTAACACACCATCTATCTTAATGATTCATGGTAACAAAGATCGTCTTGTTCCTTTTGGTCAAAGTGTTCTATTATATAACACTTTAAAAGAAAATAACAAAGATGTTACTTTCTATTGTGTAGAACATGCAGATCATGGTGGTGCCGCTTTTTGGAATAACCAAGTATTAGACAATTTTTAAAAGAACATATAAAAAAATAGATCAAACGAGCTATTTTTCACTAAAAGAGAAAACGTTATCTCATTTTGCTAAAACATGTTATTATAGAGTTATAATAATGGAATCCCATAGAAGGAGTGTGCTACTAATGATTCAAGATTTAATTGAAAATGTTAAATTAACACCACAAGAACAAAATATTGTTGATTATATTGATTGTCATCCTAAAGAAGTAATGATTTTAAATGCGAAAGAATTATCAGAAAAGATCTTTGTTAGTCCACCTACTATGAATCGTTTTATTAAAAAGTTAGGATTTTCTGGATATTTTGATTTTCAGCTTACCTTTATTCAAGAACAAAATATGGCAGCTGAAACAAAACATAAAAGAATTACAAAGGATAGTCATGTAAGTGAAATCTTAGATACATTGCCTCTTATTTATCAACATGTTTTCACCGAGACACAAAAACTAACAAAAACAGATACTTTTATTAGAACTGTTAACTATATGCTACAAGCAAAACAAATAGATTTTTATGCAAATGATAACAACTATTCAGAAGTCCAAACAATCGCTTTAAAACTCAATTCGATAGGTATTCGAGCACAAGTATTCAATACCATCAATACTGTTTACTTAGAACATATTAATCCCCAAGAAACACTTGCTTTTGTTGTAAGTCATTCTGGAAGTAATAAAACAATGATTGATGCTGCTTATGCTTTAAGAAAAAAAAGAATTCGCGTGATTGGGTTAACTGGTAGATTATCTCAAGACTTAGAACTTGTTTGTAATGAAAACCTTTATATTGACGCTTATAGTCATCATTTACCTCATAGTATTATGCTCTATGGTCTTTCTATTCATTTTATTTTTGATGTTTTATATACTTCTTTATATTTTAAAAAGATTAAATAAAAAAATATGGTTATTTACCATATTTTTTTTGATCTTCTTCAATATTACCATGATGTTGTAATGATTTATCTGTATATTGCATAATTTCAAATTTATTACCATCAGGATCATGAATCCACATTTGCCATGTTTCAGATTGTCCCTTATTTGGTTCAATATCAATTTCAATACCTGCTTTAACTAATTCTTCACGAGTTTTATGAATATCATCTACCATTAACGCAAAATGTGAATAACCTAAACGGGTATCAGGTACTTCATGTTCTAATTGATGATCTGCTTTAGGAAATAGTTCTAAATATTGTCCTGGCGCTAATTCAATGAAGATATAGGCAATATCTTTAGGATTTGTTTCAGCTCTTTGAGCCCAAGCACCTCTATCTTTTTTTCCTTTATATGCTTCATAACGCATTATAATTTTAGCTTTCAAACCTAATTTATTTTCATAGAAATCTCTCATTTCATCCATTTGATCTGTATAAAATGAAAGATGCATTATTTCATTAAATTTCATAAAGATTCTCCTTTAAATAAAAATAGCATTATTTATGTGATATTTAAGAGAGGAAAATATCGGTGCATGTTATAAATAATGCTATTTCTAAC
>NZ_JABWDK010000090.1:0-312 GCF_013361255.1 Faecalibacillus sp. H12
CACGCAGGGGGTCAGCGGTTCGATCCCGCTTGGCTCCACCAATTAATTTAATAAAAAAATATTATGGCGGGATAGCTCAGCTGGCTAGAGCATTCGGTTCATACCCGGAGGGTCGAGGGTTCGAATCCCCCTCCCGCTACCATTTTTATTTAAGGTGCCTATAGGGCATATACTGCGGACCCTTAGCTCAGTTGGTTAGAGCTATCGGCTCATAACCGATCGGTCGTAGGTTCGAGTCCTACAGGGTCCACCATTACTATTGCGGAGATTTACCCAAGTCTGGCTGAAGGGACTGGTCTTGAAAACCAGCAG
>NZ_JABWDK010000091.1:0-309 GCF_013361255.1 Faecalibacillus sp. H12
CATTTTTCACTGTAGAGTCTGTCATTAGGGGTACCTATGTATATTCACATTTCATGAGATTGCCACATGAACATAAAAGAGTATTTTTTTGAAATGATTCTATCATGTGTGTGCGGTATTTTAGATGGTCAAGTTTGTTTTTTAAATCTTTTTTCTTTCTTTCAGATTTCTGATGCGCTTTTTCTTTTTTATGCCATAAAGTTCATATATCTTTTCAAGCAACTTTTTATTCCGGTTTGAATAGAAACCATAGCATCTGATCATTTTAAAGTTTTCATCAGGACAGTGAAGGATAAGATTGTTTATAAA
>NZ_JABWDK010000092.1:0-306 GCF_013361255.1 Faecalibacillus sp. H12
ATTTCCTTCTGGTAAGTCTTCTTCTTTAATGTCCGTATGTGTCAAGATGGATGCCATCTTATAATTTTCTACACTGATCATACGGTTTGTCCTTAACTTTTCATAGTCTCCTTCAAGCATGCTTTGACTGATCTCTACCACTTCTTTTAATCGTCGACTTTTAAGAATTTGAGGATCCATTTTTTTTAGTTATAAGACTGGTAGCTTCCAGTCATTGATATACTTTTCCATCTCAGGTGGTATTTTTAAGCTTTCTTTTAAAGATTTTGGATAGGTCCATTCCTTATCTCCCGTATAAAAGACAAA
>NZ_JABWDK010000093.1:0-293 GCF_013361255.1 Faecalibacillus sp. H12
ACGCCTGACCCTCTGATTAAAAGTCAGATGCTCTACCAACTGAGCTAGCGGGTCATACCTTATGGCTGGGGTAGCTGGATTCGAACCAGCGCAATGACAGAGTCAAAGTCTGTTGCCTTACCGCTTGGCTATACCCCATTCATTAGATAGATGGTGGAGAGGAGTGGATTCGAACCACCGAACCAAAAGGAACTGAGTTACAGTCAGCCGCGTTTAGCCACTTCGCTACCTCTCCGTCATGGTGCCGGCTAAAGGACTTGAACCCTCAACCTACTGATTACAAGTCAGTTGCT
>NZ_JABWDK010000094.1:0-276 GCF_013361255.1 Faecalibacillus sp. H12
ACAAATATTTATCTGCAATTAAAAATGCGTTCCAAAACTTCATGCCTTTAACAATTGCTGGGGCAATCGGGGTTTTATGGTGTAACGTATTAGTTAACGACCAAACAGGTTTAGGATTATTCTTCAAACCAATCATGGCTTTAGATTTCTTAAATCCTGCATTCCAAGCCGTTAACTTCTGTACAATCAGCTGTATCACAGTTGGTATCACTCTTGGTATCGCCCAAGAAATCGGTGTTTGGAACATGGGAGCTGAAAAAGCTGGTTACATTCCAG
>NZ_JABWDK010000095.1:0-273 GCF_013361255.1 Faecalibacillus sp. H12
CAGTGGAAGTACTATTGAAAGGTTAGAAAGTTATGATAAAAGCGAACAGATTATGATATACTTAAATAAAGATCATGATATCAAAGATAAGTATGAAGATAGTGATTGGATCAAGACACCATTAGTCATATTTTTAAATAATACATACGATCTTTTGATAAAGAAAGAAGTTATGAAAGAATATGGATTTGAAGAAATAGAGAAGGAGGTTAAAAAGATGTGTAATTTAGGAGAAATGATAGCCAGAGAAAATATAGAAAAAGGACATTCTAT
>NZ_JABWDK010000096.1:0-273 GCF_013361255.1 Faecalibacillus sp. H12
TTTCCCTCTTTTTCTGCCTTTATATCAACGTTTTTCCCATTGATCTTTTTTGATGTTTTTTTATGATTTGGTGTTTATAGAGTATTTTAGATATTGCAAAAAGAAAAATTATTATACTTTTATACTTGTTTTTATAAAAAAGAAACCCTTAAATAAAGGCTTCTTTATAATATTTTATTTAGCTTTTTCTTTTTCAACTAATGTATGAATATATTCATTTACTTGATCATGTAAATCTTCTCTATCTAATGCAAAATCTATTGTTGCTTTGAT
>NZ_JABWDK010000097.1:0-272 GCF_013361255.1 Faecalibacillus sp. H12
TACTGGTTCACTATCGGTCACTCTCTCGTATTTAGCCTTGCCGGATGGTCCCGGCTGATTCAGACAGGATTTCTCGTGTCCCGCCCTACTCAGGTGTCATCTCTCTCCAGTCTCTCATTTCGAGTACGGGGCTCTCACCCTCTCTCGCTCACCTTCCCATGTGATTCCTCTATGATCCTCTGTCAGATTCCTCGATGATCCTACTACCCCGATCCTCAGATCGGTTTGGGCTCTTTCCCTTTCGCTCGCCGCTACTCAGAAAATCATTCTTA
>NZ_JABWDK010000098.1:0-246 GCF_013361255.1 Faecalibacillus sp. H12
AATTTAAAAAGTTTGTAGAAGAAGCAAAGAACTATGGAGGATATGATGTCATGATCGATGGAGCATGTTCGCCAGAGAAAATAGAAATGTTGTCTAAAATAGGAGTTAAGGGATTTATTTTAGGAACAAGTGCTTTATTTGGAAAAGGAAGAAGTTATCAAGAAACCATCGAAAAATTAAGAGGATTATAAAAATGAAAATAGGAATTGGAAATGATCATGTAGCAGTAGAATACAAAAAAGAAAT
>NZ_JABWDK010000099.1:0-233 GCF_013361255.1 Faecalibacillus sp. H12
TGTCCCCTAAAGTAGACCCCCAAAGTTGGGACCCCTAAATTATTTGAATAGCCCAATCCCCTTCCTCTAAGCGAAGCGTAGGGAGGGGGCTAGCTCCTTTTATAGTTTTTATAAGAGATGTTGTTTTAGATGTGCAGCTGTGATATATATAAGTATAAAAGACGTTCAGTCGTACTTGATTTTAGAAAGGATATTGCTATGGAACTTGATACTAATAATCATTCAGTGTTCAT
>NZ_JABWDK010000009.1:0-80287 GCF_013361255.1 Faecalibacillus sp. H12
CGGCGAAGATAGTACATTGTGCGAAAATAGCTCGTTGCCAGTTCCTTCTTTTTTTTACGTTTTTTTATTCATCAAAAAAGGTTCTCCTATATGAGAACCCTTATAACATATTTTCTAATTCTTTTAAATCATGGATAATATAATCAATTTTTATGGATGCTTTATCATGTTGTGGATTATACCAACATGTATCAATTTGTGCATTTATACCGCCTTGCATATCACTTGTAAGAGAATCACCGATAATAAGTGCTGTATCTTTATCAAAGTGTTCAATATGTCTAAAACAGTAATCAAAAAACTCAATTTTAGGTTTTTGGTATCCAATTTCTTCAGATATAAAAATATCTTTAAAATATTTATTTAAATCTAATAACTTTAATCGATTATATTGTGTACTAGCCACGCCATTTGTCACAACATAAAGATCATATTTTTTAGAAAGATATTCTAATATTTCAATGGCATGTTTAATCAAATACGTACCATGCCCTAAATTCCATTGATATTCATCTTCAAATGCAACACCATCTTCATTAATTCCAAGTTTATTAAATAATTTAACAAAACGCGTATAAACTACTGTTTTTTATCAATTAATCCTAATTCAAAATCTTTCCATAATTTTGAATTTATTTCTTCATAAATTTCAAATATTTCTGATGTTAATTCTAAATGATGATCACTAAATGTTTTATGCATAGCATAGTCTTCAGCTTTTTTAAAATCAAGTAAAGTACCATCTATATCAAATAAAAGTGTTTTATATTCTTTCATAAATTCCTCCTAGGTCTTTATTATATAGAAAAGTTTAAAAAAATAAATAAAAAAGTGTATACACCATAAATAATCAGTTAAATATTATTTATAAAATAACTTATTACTTTTTTTGAATTTTTGTTATATATTTAGATAAGATATTTTACTATATTTTTATGAAAGAAAGGAGATGCAAAATGGGCATTTTTTTAGCGATAGATCTTAAATCATTTTATGCTTCTGTCGAATGTATTGAAAAAGGTTATGATCCTTTAGATACAAATCTTGTTGTTGCTGATGCTAGCAGGACAGAAAAAACAATTTGTCTAGCTGTTTCTCCTTCTTTAAAGAAATATGGTATTTCAGGTAGAGCAAGATTATTTGAAGTAATCCAAATCATTAACAAAGAAAATAATAAAAGGTTAAAAGAAAGTCATTATTTTAATGGTGAATCATGCTTAGAAAGTAAACTACAAAAAAATAAACATTTAAAAATAGCTTATGAAATAGCAACTCCAAGAATGTCCCATTATATGAAGTGGAGCCAAGAAATATATAAAATTTATCTTAAATATGTTTCTCCTGAAGACATTCATGTTTATTCAATTGATGAAGTTTTTATGGATATAACACATTATACTCACATTTATCAAAAAACACCTAAAGAGTTAGCTTCCCAAATTTTAAGTGATATTTATGAAACAACAGGCCTTATAGCGACAGCAGGAATTGGTACGAATTTATATTTATGTAAAGTCGCAATGGATATAGTTGCTAAGCATATAAACAAAGATGATAATGGGCAACGTATTGCCTTACTTAATGAAGAAAGATATCGAAAGTATTTATGGAATCATCGTCCAATCACTGATTTTTGGCGAGTAGGGAAAGGATATGCTAAAAAATTAGAAAAAGAAGGACTTTATACAATGGGAGATATCGCAAAATGTTCACAAGGTGCAGAGAATGAATATTATAATGAAAAACTTCTTTATGATTTATTTGGTGTTAATGCTGAGTTACTTATTGACCATGCATGGGGTTATGAATCATGTACAATGAAAGATATTAAAAATTATAAACCCGAAAGAAATAGTATTGGAACAGGTCAGGTATTAAGTCGTCCTTATAATTTTGAAAAAACAAAATTGATTGTTAAAGAAATGTTAGATTTGTTAGCACTTGATTTAGTAGAAAAAGGATTAGTAACCAATCAAATTGTTTTAACGATTGGTTATGATAAAGATAATGAATATCATGGAGAAATGATGATTGATCGTTATAATCGAAAGATTCCTAAACATGCACACGGAACAATCAATTTAGAGCGTTATACTTCATCATCAAAATTGATAATTAAAGAAGTAATAAAGAAATTTGATGAAATAGTAAATAGGAATTTATTGGTTAAAAGAATCAATATTTCAGCATCCAATGTTTTATATGAAGATAAAGTAAAAGATATGATTTATCATCAACAATTGAATTTATTTACAAATCATCAAAATATAAATCAAAAATATGAAAAAGAATCTTTAGAAAAAGAAAAGAATTTACAAAAAGCAACTCTTAAAATCAAACAAAAATATGGTAAAAATGCAATTCTTAAAGGAATGAATTTAGAAGAAGGAGCAACAACAAGAGAAAGAAATGAAATTATAGGGGGACATAAAGCGTAATGGCCACAATCAAAAATATTCATGATTATAGTGATATCATAAATCTTCCTTATAAAAAATCTAAAAAGTATAAACATATGTCTCAAAAAAATCGTGCAGCACAGTTTGCTCCTTTTGCTGCTCTTACAGGACATAAACAACTTATTCAAGAAACCCAAAGGCTAACAGAAGATAAAAAGGAGCTTGATGAAAATAAAAAAAGTATTTTAAATCAAAAATTACTTTATTTTATAGAAACTAAAGAAAAGATAAAAATTACTTACTTCAAAAAAGATCAAAAAAAATCAGGTGGAGATTATTTGACGACCATTCAAAGAATAAAAAAGATAGATTCAATTTATCAAACAATTACTCTTCAAAATGGTCAAATTATTAAAATGGAAGACATTTATGAAATCGAACAATAGGTCATATTCGTTGAATCCCTTATTTATTAGAGATATAATATTTGTAAGAAAGAAGGGGTGAATATGAAGGATATGAACGCATTAAATCATAAGTTACAAACCATGACAAGAAAGGAGTTAGGGGCAATTTGTAAATCACATAATTGTAAAATCAATGATGATAATTTATCGATTGCTTTACATTTGATGAAGAATAATCCTTCATCAATCCTAATCGAAGAATATCAAATTATATTTCTTATTGAATTAAAGAAAGAAACTTCTAAAGAAATATCAGATGAATTCGAAGATATCTTAAAACATGATTTCATTCATGAAATCGAATTACTTCATTAATAGCACATAAGTGCTATTTTTGTTTAATCAAAATGCTATTTATATGCTATAATGATGAATTGAGGAGAAATTTATGAAAAAAATTGAAAATACCGTTATAGGCCTTATTTTGATCATTATTGGAGTTATTATCGGACTAAATGCTTTTCATATTACAAATATAGATTTATTCTTTGATGGATGGTGGACATTATTTATTATTGTTCCTTGTTTTTTTGGTTTATTTAAAGATCAAGATAAAACAGGAAACATCATAGGTTTGATTGTAGGTATCTATTTATTGCTTTATTGTCAAGGATTAATAAATTTTCAATTTGCATGGAAATTAGTGGTTCCTGTTATCTTTGTATTAATAGGATTGAAAATGATTTTTAAAGATACTTTTAATAAAAAGAAACCTCGTCAAAATATTTATGATAATCAGTTATATACAGGTGGAAATTATGATGTTACTTTTAATGGATTGATATTAGATTTATCAAATGCTTATTTAAATGAGAAAACGAACATTACGATTTCAACTTTGTTTGGTGGGGTTGATTTATATTTGCCAGATGATGTAAATATTCAAATACAATCATCTAATTTTTTAGGTGGTGTCGATCTTCATAAAAGAGAAAATAAAAGAGAAAATACAAAAGTTATTTATCTTAATGCACGTTGTATTTTTGGTGGTATAAATATTAAATAAAAGGAGTCAATAGAATGGAAAGAAATTATCCAGAAATTATTATTTCAGATGAAGGTGTTACTTGGCTTGATAAAGGTCAAATGTGGATGTATAAAAATAATTTAGAACAATGTGATCCTCAAATAAAAAATGGTGAACTTGTTGATATTGTTACAAATAAAGGAAGATATTTAGGAACAGGTTTTATTTCTTTAAAAAGTCATATTACGGTACGTATTTTATCTAAAGATAGAAAAGAAATAATTGATCGTGAATTTTTTAAAAAGAGAATTCAACAAGCTTATGATTTTAGAAAAACTGTTGAAGGAGATAATTTATCTAATTGTCGTTTAATTTTTGGAGAAGCTGATTTATTACCTGGACTTGTGATAGATCGTTATAATGATATTTTAGTAAGTCAAATCAGTTCTTATGGTTTAGAACAAATTAAAGATATGATTTATGAAATTGTTTTAGATGTCTTAAAAGCAGATGGAGAAGATGTTAAAGGTATTTATGAAAGAAATGATATCCAAATTAGAACTAAAGAAGGTTTAGAACAATATAAAGGCTATTATAAAAATAAAGATTTACCTACACAAACAATTATTAATGAAAATGGTTTATTATTACATGTAGATGTTGAAAATGGACAAAAAACAGGATATTTTTTAGATCAAAAATCAAATCGTTATTTACTTAGAAAAATTGCTCATGGAAAACGTGTCGTTGACTGTTTTAGTCATACAGGTGGTTTTGCCTTAAATGCTGCTATGGGAAATGCTAGTCATGTTGTTTCTGTTGATGTTTCTAAAACAGCATTAGATCAAGGCTATCAAAATGCTAAACTTAATCATTTAGAAGAAAAAATTGATTTTGTACAAGCAGATGTCTTTGATTATTTAGATGAATTAAAAGAAAATGAATTTGATATAATTGTTTTAGATCCACCAGCATTTACGAAATCAAGAAGAACTGTTCAAAAAGCTTATAATGGTTATAAAAGAATCAATAAACAAGCAATGAAAGTTTTAAAAAATGGAGGATATCTTATTACATGTAGTTGTTCACGTTTTATGGAAACAGCTAATTTTGAAAAAATGTTAAGAGAAGCTGCAAGTGAAGCAGGCGCTGTTTTAAAACAAGTTTCTGTTACTCAACAAAATGCAGATCATCCTATTTTATGGACAATGGAAGAAACATCTTATTTAAAATTCTATATTTTCCAAATTATTTAAGAGTTAGATTTTTTCTGACTCTTTTCTAAATTATTTCCTTGGAAATAATTTATTGCAACAAAATAACAGAAAGAATATAATACATATTGGGTGAAAAAGATGGATAAAAGTACAAATGCGGTTGCTTATGCACCGGGATATTATATTCGAGATATACTTACAACTTTAAATATCTCTTATAACGATTTTGCACAAAAGATGGATATGAATCTAGATGAAGTGACACAACTTATTTTAGGGGAATGTGAACTTAATGAAGAAATTGCTAAAAAATTAGAAGCATTCTTTCATGTGGAGGCATCACGTTGGCTTACTTTAGAAAAGCAATATCGTATGACAAAGAAATGATTTCATTTCTTTTTTCTTTGTCAAAATATGCTTTATAAGCATAATATTATCTACAATAAAAGTATTGGAATAATAAAAATAAAGAAGATAAAATATCACTATACATTTAAGTTATAGTAGATTGCACAATTATTATTGTACATCTTGAATTAAAAGAAATAGAATAGTAAACAGGAGGGATAATATGAAGAAAAAGAAAACATTTGATATGTTAAATGGTTCTATTTGGAACAAGCTCATACTTTTTGCTTTACCATTAGCAGCAAGTAGTATTTTACAACAATTATTTAATGCAGCAGATGTTGCTGTTGTCGGAAGTTTTGCAGGAAGTGGGGCATTAGCTGCCGTTGGAGCAAATGGTCCAATCATTAATTTACTTGTTAACTCATTTGTAGGGTTATCAATAGGTGCTAATGTTGTTATTGCATCATTTATAGGACAAAATGATGAAAAGAGAACATCGCTTGCAGCACATACTTCAATTTTAATGTCGGTGATTATTGGAATTGTTTTATTGTTTGTAGGATTCTTTTTCGCAAGACCTATTTTAGAGTTGATGTCAACACCAGATGATATTATTAATCTTGCAGAAGTATATTTAAAAATTTATTTTATTGGGGTTCCTTTTGTCATGCTCTATAACTTTGCTGCAGCTGTTTTAAGAAGTAAAGGAGATACTCAAAGACCACTTATTGCATTATTTATTGGTGGAGTCATTAACATTATTTTAAATTTATTCTTTGTTGTTGTTTTACATATGTCTGTAGAAGGAGTAGCTATTGGAACTGTTGTTTCTAATATCTTTAGTTCTATGATGTTACTTTATTGGTTAATGCATGAAACAGATGCTTTAAGAATTGATTTAAAAGAATTAAAAATTAATGGAAGAATTTTAAAAAGAATTGCGAAAATTGGGGTTCCAGCTGGTTTACAAGGTATGGTTTTCTCTATTTCAAATGTTTGCATTCAATCATCATTAAATGCTTTAGGATCAGATGCTATTGCAGCCAGTTCAGCAGCTTTAAACTATGAATATTTTGCTTATTATATATTAAGTTCATTTGCTCAAGCTGCGGTTACATTTATTGGACAAAATTATAGTGCTAAAAAATATGACCGTTGTAAAAAGATTACACTTCAATCTTTCTTATTAGGGGGAGCAACAACAATGGTTGCTTGTATGATATTTGTAATCTTTGATCATTTCTTTATTAGTTTCTTTACATCAGATGCTTCAGTAGCTAGTTTAGCTTATACAAGAATGAAAATTATTTTACCATTCCAATTCCTTAACATGTCAATTGAAGTTTTCTCAAGTGTAATGAGAGGTGTTGGTTATTCAAGTGTTCCAGCAGGTATTTGTGTTGCGGGAATTTGTGGAGTAAGACTTGCTTACTTATATACAATTTATCCATCAATTGCCTCATACGATCATTTATTAATCATTTATCCAATTAGTTGGTTTGTTACTGTATTAGCACTAGCACTTGTTTATTTCATTCATGTACGCCCAAAAGTTTATCATCATCAAGCAGCCAATTAAGGCTGCTTTTCTTATCTCTACGATGCGTTTGTTTACATTTTGTATGAATATACATAAAATGCAAGTGAGGTGAAAGTTATGAATCAAGAAAAAATAGGAAGTTTTATTGCTCAAAGAAGAAAAGATAAAAAGCTTACACAAGCTAAGCTTGCAAGCTATTTAGGAATTAGTGATCGGACAATTTCTAAATGGGAAAGAGGAAAGGGTCTACCAGATCCTATGTATATGTTAGAACTCTGTCAAATATTAGATATTTCAGTCAATGAGCTGTTAACGGGAGAATTTATCGAAGAAAGAAATTATCAACAAAAAGCAGAAGATAATTTATTAATGATGGCCAATCAAGAAGTAAAACAAACAAAGAAAATGTTCTTTTATGAAAATGTTATTGGCATTGGTTCAACGAGTATCTTTTTGATTTTAATTTTTATGTCTGCTTATTTTGTTGAAAACAGTGTATTAAAAGTCGTCTTGTTTATCTTAAGTTTTATCTTTTTGATTATTGGTGTATCAATTGCTTTAAAAATAGAAACAGAAGAAGGCTATTATGAATGTCAAAAGTGTCATCATAAATATATTCCAAGCTATCAACAAGTTTATTTTGCAATGCATTATGGAAGAACAAGATATATGAAATGTCCACATTGTCAAAAAAGAAGTTGGCAAAAAAAGATTTATTCAAAATAAAAATTCGTTATAATAAAGATATAAAAAGAAAAGGAATTTGAAAGATGAATAAACATATAGAAAAAGCAAAAGAATTAAGAAATGCTACACCCATGGTTCATAATTGTGCACAAACAATTATGGAAGTTTATGCCGATGATTTAGGAATCAATAAAGAACTTGCTAATCATTTGGGATGTAACTTTGGTGGTGGTATGAAATGTGGGAGCGTCTGTGGTGCTATTACCAGTGGTTTAATGATTTTAGGAGCAAGAGGAATTGATTCACCAGCAAAAGTGAACCAATTTATCAAAACAATTTCTAATAATCATCATGGACTTATTAATTGTGCAGATTTACTTAAAGAAAATGCAAAGAATGGTGGACAAAAGAAACCTCATTGTGATGGGATGATTCAAGAAGTAATCGAACTTATTGATCAAATGGAGAAAGAAAATGATTGAAGAAATTGAACAAGGCATGATTTTATATACTCAAGGAAATAAAATCAAACATGATGTTGCCCATTTTTTAAAAGTGCATCAATATGCACGTATTATTGGAAAATTAGAGCATTTAGAAAAAAGAGAACAAGAAATACTCGAAGTAGCTGCTATTGTTCATGATATAGCTTGTCCAATGTGTCGTGAAAAATATGGAAATTCTGCAGGATATTTACAAGAACAAGAAGGACCAGCTTTAGTAAAAGATTTCTTAAAAAATTATTCTTTAGATGAAGCTTTTATTGAACGTGTGGCTTATTTAGTAGGACATCATCATACGTATAAAGATGTAGATGGTTTAGATTATCAAATTTTATTAGAAGCTGACTTTTTAGTAAATGGTGATGAATCGAATTTAACTAAAGAAGCTATCGAAAAAATGAAAAAGAATGTTTTTAAAACAAAAACAGGAATAGAACTATTAAATCATATTTTTGAATTATAAAATATGTTATAATGAAAGTCCTTGGCAGGGGCGTGAAAAAGCAATGTGAAAACATTGTTTTTTCTTTTTAAGAAATAATTTTGTTTTTTATAAAGGCTTTGTTATAATAGTCGCAAAGGTAGGTAGAAAAATGTATAAATTAATAGCATTAGATTTAGATGGAACATTAACAGATAAAAATAAAAATATTTTAGAAGAAACAAAGCAAGAACTTATTAAATTAGCACAAAAAGGTGTTATTATTGTTTTAGCTTCTGGAAGACCAACAGCTGGTATCTTTAAAGAAGCAAAAGAATTAACTTTAGATCAAGTAGGAGGATATTTATTATCTTTCAATGGAGCAAGAGTTTTAGATTATAAAACAAATGAAGTTGTTTATGAACAAACATTATCAAGTGAAGTTGCTCATGAAATGTATGATCGTGCCAAAGCATTTGGTTTATCACCACTTACATATAACGCTACTGAAATCATTACAGAAGATATTGGAGATCATTGGATTCAATTAGAAAGTTTCACAACAAAAATGAATATTAAACATGTTCAAGATTTTAAAAAAGAAGTGAACTTTGATGTCAATAAAGTATTGATCACTGGAGAACCTGCGTATGTGGCTCAAATTTTAGATGAATTCAAAGCTCCATATGAAGGAAAGATGTCTATTTATAGAAGTGATCCTTATTTTATTGAATGTATGGCAAATGGAATTGATAAAGCTGCTTCTTTAGATGTTTTATGTAAGAAATTAGGAATTAAACAAGAAGAAACAATTGCTTTTGGTGATGGTTATAATGATTTATCATTAATTGAATATTGTGGATATGGTGTTGCTATGGAAAATGCTGTAGATGAAGTAAAAGAAAGAGCAAACTACATTACTTTATCTAACAACGATAATGGAATTGCTTATTGTTTAAAACAATTAGAAGAAAAAGGACTTATTTAAACTCTTAAGAAATTAAGAGTTTTTTAAAATGATAAAAAAACAAATCGCTTTTCATAGCACAGAAATAGAAGAAGTATATACCCTTTATCAACAAGCATTTCCAAAAAATGAACAAATGGATTTAACTCGATTATTTGATGAATTACATTTAGGCGCTATTTATGGTTATTATCAAGAAAATCAACTTGTAGGTTTTGCTATTTTATGTATTCAAAGTCAAATAGCGCATATTTTATATCTTGCTGTAAAAAAAGAATATCGTGATCAAGGTATAGGAAGCTATATTCTTAATGATCTAGCAAAACAATATGATTCTAAAAAGATTATTGTAGATATTGAAAAAATTAAAGATACTTCTAATAAAGAGCAAAGAATAAAAAGAAAACAATTTTATTTAAAAAATGATTTTAAAGAAACAGATGTCTTTTATGCTTGGCAAGGAGAAGATTATGTTATTTTAAGTAGAAATGGAATTGTTCAAAAAAAAGAATTTTGGAATTTTTGGGATTCCTTAAAGAAGGAGAAAAAATGAAGTTAGTTGCACCTAAACTATCCTATATAGAAAAAACAAGTTTTGAAGAATGTTTAAAAAAAATGAAATTTCAAGATGTTCATATTGATCAAAATATTCAACAAAGAACAATTATTCAAGATTTAACTTTTGATGGTTGTCTTTTTGAAAATATTGATTTTACTAAAGTTTCATTAAAGCATCTTGATTTAATAGATGTTACTTTTGATAAATGTGATCTATCAAATCAAAATTTTGATCATCAATATTTAAATCGTGTACAATTTAAAAACTGTAAATTAACAGGAACTTCTTTTATTGAAACAAATTTAAAAGATGTTTTATTTGATCATTGTCAGGGACGTTATAGTAATTTATCATCAAGTCAATTGTTCAATGTTATGTTTGATCATTGTGATTTACAAGAAGCATCATTTTATGATGCAAACTTAAAAAAAATACAATTTAATGAAACAAATTTAATACAAAGTGAACTTGCTTCATTACATCATAAAGGATTAGATTTATCTACATGTCAAATACAAGGGGCAATGTTTGATCTAGCAAGTTTAAAAGGATTGATTATTAATGATTTTCAAGCTGTAGATTTAATAGGGATCCTTGGTGTTAAAGTAAAATAAAAATGTTGTCATTTGGCAACATTTTTATGCTATATAAGCAAGTAATAATTTTAAAGTATTTTCTACAGCTTGAAGATGTGTTCTTTCCATACCATGACTAGCTGCTACACCTGGGCCAATTAAAGCGCCTTTAATATTTTGACCACCACGTAAAGCGGCTGAAACATCACTGCTGTAATAAGGATAAATATCAATAGCGTATTGTAACTGATGCGTACTTGCAAGTTCAATGAGTTTAGAAGTTAAATCATAATCATAAGGTCCACTACCATCTTTAGCACAAATACTGACATCATATTCACTACAAGCTAAATCTTCACCAATACATCCCATATCTACAGCAATCAATTCATCAATATTAGGATGAATATAACTACTTCCGTGTCCTACTTCTTCATAAGTAGAAATAATAACAATGAGATTATATTTGGGTTTAATATGATTATTAGCTAAATGCTTAAGCATTCCAAATAAAATAGCGACAGACATTTTATCATCTAAAAAACGTGATTTAATAAAACCAGATGCTGTAATTTCAGTTTTAGGATCATAAGCAATATAATCACCATTTTGAATACCTAAAGCTTGTACATCTTCTTTATTTTTAACTACTTCATCAATTCTTACATGCATATTTTCACAATCTCTTGGTGCACTTTTAGCATCTTTATAAACATGAACAGCAGGATAATTAGAAAGAATTGTTCCTGTATAACATTTACTACTTCTTGTATGAATACGACAATATTCACCATCCAATGTAGGAATAATTGGACCACCAACATTTGTAAAAGCTAATGTGCCATCACTTTTAATACTTCTAACCATTAATCCTAAAGTATCCACATGACCACAAAATCCTACTGTATAATCATCTTGACCTTCAACATAAATTTCTAGATTTCCTTTATTTGTTTGATGCGTATGAAATCCTAAATTCTCAGCTTCTTTTTGACAATGGTGAATGACTTCTTTGGTATATCCAGAAGGACTATCAATTGCCATGATTTCTTTTAAAAAGTTTATGATATAATCATTCATTTTACTACCTCCTAAAGGTATTATATCATAATAAATTGTACTTGATTTCATACAATTTGATTGACAAGTATGTTGGACTTTGTTATTCTTGAAAAGACAAAATAGAAGAATTGGTAGAGGTGCATGAATCAAGAGTAATTGTTGATAATGTTTGGTGACAGTCAACAATGAAAGGGAAACGTGCCGAAGAAAATAACAGCACCAAATGTTATTTATCTGGGAAATTATAAAATATATAATTTCTTGTCACTTTTTAGTGGAGAGCTATCTTGTATGTAAAGTACTTTGATATTCTCAAGGTACTTTTTTTATGGAGGGAAAGAATGAATTATGTAAAGACAATATGGGCTTTATTACCGCCTGTAATCGCAATTATTTTTGCTTTAAAAACAAAAGAAGTTTATATTTCATTACTCATTGGAATTGTTTCAGGAACTTTATTACTAACAAATTTTCATCTTGTTGAAAGTTTAAATTTATTGTTTGATACAGTTGTTAATTGTTTAAGTAAACCTTCTAATATTGGAATTTTAATATTTTTAGTAATGTTAGGAATTATTGTGACTTTAATGACTAAAAGTGGAGGAAGTCAAGCTTATGGAAAATGGGCTAAAAAGAAGATGAAATCTTCTAAACAATCTTTGTTTTCTACTTTTATTTTAGGCGTTGTTATCTTTGTTGATGATTACTTTAACTGTTTAACAGTTGGAAGTGTTATGCGTGAAATCACAGATGAATTTAAAGTTTCAAGAGCAATGCTTGCCTATATTATTGATAGTACAGCAGCACCTGTTTGTATTATTGCACCTATTTCATCATGGGCTGCAGCTGTAAGTGGTTATACCTCAGGGGATGGTTTTCAATTGTTTTTAAATACAATTCCTTTTAATCTTTATGCTCTTTTAACAATTGTCATGGTTTGTTATGTTATTGGCAGTGAGTTTCATCTTGGAAAAATGAAAAAACATGAATTAGCTGCTCAAAATGGCGATGTTTGTTTTGGGGATGATTCTTATCAGACAAATGAAGAAATTTCTTATAATCAAAAGGGGAAAGTTCTAGATTTGATTTTACCTGTTATTGTTTTAATTATGAGTTGTATTATTGGGATGATTTATACTGGAGGATTCTTTGATGGAAAAGATTTAATTACTGCTTTTAGTCAATGTGATGCTTCAAGAGGGCTTGTTTATGGTACATTTGTTACTTTGATCTTTGTCTTTATTTTATATATTCCAAGAAAAATTATTTCTTATAATGAATTTGTAGAATGTATTCCTGAAGGTTTTAAAGCAATGGTTCCGTCTATTTTGATTTTGGTTCTTGCATGGTCTTTAGGAGATTTAGTTTCTAATCAGTTACAAGCAGGGGCATTTGTTTATAATACGTTACAATCTGCTTCTATTTCAACAGCTATTTTACCAGCATGTTTATTTATTGTTGGGGCAGGTCTTTCTTTTTCAACAGGGACATCTTGGGGAACTTTTGGTATTTTGATTCCGATGGCAACTTCTTTATTTCCAGAAGGATCAACAATGTTGGTGATTTCCATTGCTTCCATTCTTGCAGGTGCCGTTTGTGGTGATCATATTTCACCTATTTCAGATACGACAATTATGGCTTCTACAGGGGCGCAATGTAATCATCTTTATCATGTAACCACTCAAATTCCATATGCCTTAGTTGTCGCAAGTGCTTGTTTTATAGGATATCTTGTTGCTGGATTTACACAAAATGTATTATTAACATTATTTGTTGCTTTTGTTTCATTAAGCATCATTATTTTTGTAATTCGTCTTTATCAAAAAAAGAGTTCATAAAAACATTTGAACCTCAAAATATATTGTGGTATAGTGTTGCGGGTGATAAAAATGAAAAAGAGTAAGATATCTTTAATAATGAAAATCATTGCAGTAGTCGCATCTCTTTATGGAATGTTACAATCATTAGATCATTGGATGTTTTTTACGTATTTTACGAATTTATCCAATATCTTTATAGATATTATGTTAGTGATTTTCATTATTTATGATCTAAAAAAAGCAAAATATATACCACAAGGGATGTACCTTATTAAATTTATGGCAACGATTTCCATTACATTAACGTTCTTTGTTTATATGTTGTTACTTGCACCAACGAATAGTCAGGGATTTATTGGTGCCTATTTAAATAATGGAGCAGGAAGTTTATGTGTACATTTCATTACACCAGTTCTTGCTATTATTGATTTTCTATTATTTAGTGAACACTATAGACCAGATGAAAAACATGTTTATTATTCAGTAGTACCACCACTTGTTTATGTAGGTTATGTGATTGTTTTAGGAAATGTTTTTCATATAAGATGGTACAAGGATATGTTGGCTCCTTATAATTTTTTAAATTATGGTGCACCAACAGGATGGTTTGGATTTGATTTATCTTTATTAGGTTCAAAAACATTAGGTATTGGAACTTTCTATATGATTGTTGTTTTATTAATTATTTTTATTGGTTTAGGTACTTTATTTTTAAAATTAAAGAGAACAAAGAAAGATTTATATTAATCTTTGTTAGATTAATTAAAAGATTGTAATAATTTGGGATTACCCCTTTTATTACAATTTTTTTGTTATGATACACAGGCAAAAATGATAATATTTTAGTTTTTTGAAAAAAACAAAAGAAAAAATTGAATTGTGATAAGATAGTAAGGATTTATAGAGGGGGAAATTTATGGATATCATGGTTGTCTTTCAAACAATGTTAAAATTGTTTTTATTACTTATTTTAGGATTTGTTTTATTTAAATGTCATATTTTTGATGAATATACAAATAAAAAAATATCAGCTTTAATTGTCAATGTTGCTTCACCAATGTTGATTATTAGTTCTATTGCGGGGGTTGAAGGAAGTAATAAAAGTATTGTCTTTTTAATGATAGGTGCAGGTATTTTAATGTATATCGGTTTTATTATTTTAGGGAAAATCATTAATCGAATCTTTCCATTTCCTAAAAAAGATTGGCCTGTTTATGAATGTATGGTCGTTTTTGCGAATACAGGATTTATGGGATATCCTGTTTTATTAGATGTTTTTGGACAAGAAGCTGTTTTCTATGCATCACTTATTCATATGGCTTTTAACTTTTTTGTGTATACATACGCTATTATGTGTCTAACAAAAGGAGACGATAGTGAATTTAAATTAAATTTTAAACAATTATTAACACCAGGAATTATTTTGATTTTTGTAGGAATATTTATTTACTTGTTCGATATTCAACTTCCTAGTGTACTTATGGATACGATTAATAGTGTTGGTTCACTTACAGCTCCACTTTCAATGATGATGATTGGTTCATCATTAGCTGTTTATCCTATTAAAGATAGTTTTACAGATTGGCGTAGTTATGTCTTTGCTTTTGTTCGTTTAATGATTGTTCCTTTTGTAACAATGATCATGTGTCGTTTATTACACATTGATGCTTATTACGCTAATATTACAATTATTACAAATGCGATGCCAGTAGGATCAATGGTTTTAATGCTGGCAACACAATATAATGCAAATGTAAAAATCGTTACAAGAAATATTGTTGTTTCAACTTTATTATCAGTGATTACAATTCCAATTGTTGTCGCAACAATGTTATTATAGGAGAAAAATATGAATTATAAAATTTATGATCAATTGCCTCAAGAAGCAAAAGAAATTAGAATTAAAGTTTTTATGGAAGAACAAGGATTTAAAGATGAATTTGATGATTTAGATGATCTTTGTCAACATCTTGTTGTTTTTGGAAATAATCAACCGATAGGAACATGTCGTTTTTATTATGATGAATCTTTAAAGTCAAATGTGCTTGGAAGAATTGCAGTTATTAAAGAATATCGAGGAAAAAAAGTAGGACAATATATTGTTAAAACTGCCTGTTCTTTAATTCAAGGAAATGTTTGTTTACATGCGCAATTACAAGCTAAACCTTTTTATGAAAAATTAGGCTTTAAAGCTTATGGTAAAATAGATTATGATGAATATTGTCCCCATACATGGATGAAAAAATAAAAGAGACATCAACTTTAAGATTATATTCTTAAGTTGATGTTTTTTATTTTGCATATAATTTTTGTGTGTGAAATTGACAAATAAGAGGGAAAGAAGTATATTATAGATAGATGAGACATACAGTCTCAAAAAATGGTGCTTGTACAATTTAAAGTAACGATTATTTATTAGTTTTATATGAGAGTTGCGGTATCAATATTTAATGGTGAAGGAGGAAAAAATATGAATAAGAAACTCATTACAATGCTTGTAACATTTTGCTTTATGCTACTATTAGCGCCAGTTTCAGTAATGGCGGCAACACCAACGAATGCACCAATCGTCATTGATGTAGGAGGAGCAAATGTTGAAAATGAAAACTATAAAATTACAGATACAGGCATTAATATTCGTAAAAGAGATGTTAATTATGAATTGACAGGTACGACTGATAAACAAATTAATTTTTGGGGAAGTAATAATCCTAATGAAGTTGATCAAGCTTTTTATTTAAAACTTAATAATTTAGTATGTAATGGGGGCTTTATAGTACAAAATAGCCCTGTGAAGATGGTAGTTGAAGTGCCTAAAGATACAAATAATAAACTAAAAAGAATTTCAGCTAATGATTTAACTATATATGGATCAGGAGTATTGAATACAGAAGGTTTTACTGTAACACAAAAAACATCTTATATGGATAGTGCACTTCATGTTACGGATACAACAATCAATGTAAATGTGGCACGAAATTCGGCTGAATGGAATGGAAAATGTGTGATATCAGGAAATGCGGTTCTTACATATACAGGAAATGGAACATACGCGCCTTTACAATTGGGAGTAAAGAATGGGGATACTACTCATTCGGTTTTATTAGAAGATAACGCGAAACTTATTTGTTTACAAGATGACCCTGAAACGCCATCGGAATATTCTGTTTCAGGACTAGAATCATTTGGTGCATCTATAACTTTAAAAGATAATAGTTATTTAGAAGCGGAAGCAAAATCAACAACAGGAAAATATGCAGGTTTTGGAATTATTTCTCTTTCTCCTATGAAAGTGCTTGGGAATTCTAAAGTGGTGGCTAGAGGCTATGATGCTGCTTTAAGCGTAGATAATAATTTAGAAATTAATGGTGGAACTATTAAGGCAATAAGTAAAGAAAGCAACGGTATTTATGCGAATAATTTAAAAATTGAAAATGCACAAATTGAAGCTGAAGGATACTATCCTGCTTTATTTGGAAATGCTGCTTTATCTATTTCAAATAGTACCATTAATGCAACTAGTACAGGTGATATCGCAATCTTTACAAGAGGTAATCTTTCTATAGAAAACAGTAAAGTAGACGCTAATGCTCCACAAGATATAGAAGGAATAAAAGCTAGACAAACAACAATAATTAATCAATCTTGGATAACAACAACAGGAAATGAATCTTATGATTCTATTAATGATAGTGTTCTTTTCAATGGTAATAATGGTAAAGTTATTGGTAATGCCACTGTAATCGGTGAAGAAACGGTTTCATCTGAAAAAACTTTAATAATACCAGAAGGAACAACATTAACAATTCCTGATAAAGCTAAATTTACGAACAATGGTACGGTTGTTGTAAATGGCACAATTATAAATAATGGACAAATTATATGTACAAATCATTCAGGTGGAAAAGCTACTTGCATACAAAAAGCTGTTTGTGAACTTTGTAATCAAGAATATGGTGATTTATTAGAACATAATTATTCTACAAAATGGATGAATAATGAAGAAATTCATTGGCAAGAATGTACAGTATGTCATAATCATAAAGATGAATCGAAACATATATTTGATGATGATAAAGATACTGTTTGTAATGTTTGTGGATATGAAAGAATGGTAAATATTAAAACGCCTAAAATTATAAAAGGTCAAAATAGTAAATGGAAAAAAGATAGCAAAATAGATTTTGTATTTGTTTCAGATGCAGATTATTCTGATTTTGTAAGTGTATCTATTGATGGTAAGATAATTGATTCAAAGAATTATTCATCTAAAGAAGGAAGCACGATTATCACATTAAAAAGTGATTATTTAAATACTTTATCAGTTGGAAAACATACAATAAGTATTAATTCAACAACAGGAAGTGCATCTACTGAATTTATTATTGAATCAAATGTGGTGGAAACACCTGTAAAAGCAGAAAACAAACAAGATGTTAAAAAAGTAAAAACAGGTGATGATGAAAATATTATAGGTATTGCTTTATTATTGGTAGGAAGTTTAGTTGTTTTAACTTATATTAGAAAAAAGAAAATAGATTAAAATAAATATCGTCCCATGAGGGGGCGATATTTTGCAATATGCTTATAAAAATCTTTGACAAATAAATGATGAAGTGGTTTAATACAAATAAATACAGTGAAAAGAAGTAGTAGATGATTAAAACATAAGTAGAGAGCTTTTGGTTGGTGAAAAAAAGTTATGTTTGATGATTGAATTCCTCTTGGAGTAGAGTATTGAAGTTAGTAAATATCTCCGGTAACACCCGTTAACGTGTATGAGTATGTAGGTACTTAGTAAGGTTATTATTGTGAAATAATAACGAAGTAAGGTGGTAACGCGATGGTCTCTTTCGTCCTTATGGGATGAAGAGACTTTTTTATTAATATATGGGGGAAATAAAAATGGAAAAGAGAATTACAGGACATACAGAATTATTAGGTTTAGTAGCAACACCAATTAGACATTCTAAATCACCAGTGATGCACAATGCTGCATGCCGTGCTTTAGGCTTAGATTATGCATATTTAGCTTTTGATATTCAACCAGATCAATTAGAAGATGCAGTAAAAGGTTTCAAAGCTTTAAATGTAAGAGGATGGAATGTTTCAATGCCTTATAAAACAACAATTGGTCAATATTTAGATCATATTACACCAATTGCTAAAATGTGTGGCGCTATTAATACTGTTATTAATGATCATGGTGTTTTAACTGGAACTATTACAGATGGAACAGGTTATATGACAGCTTTAAAAGATCAAGGAATTGATATTATTGGTAAAAAGATGACAATTGTTGGTGCAGGTGGAGCAGCTACTGCAATCGTCATGCAAGCTGCATTAGATGGTGTTAAAGAAATCAGTATTTTCAATATTAAAGATGCTTCATGGGATCGTGCTTTAGAAAATGTAGAAAAAATCAATTCACAAACTCAATGTAAAGCACAATTATTTGATTTAAATGATCATGAAACATTAAGAAAAGAAATCAATGAGTCAATTATTTTTACAAATGCAACAAATGTAGGTATGGGTAAATTAGAAGGAAAAATGGTTTTACCAGATACTTCTTATTTAAGAAAAGATTTAATTGTTTCAGATGTTATTTATATGCCAGAAAAAACAAAATTATTAGAAGAAGCTGAAAAAATAGGATGTAAAACAATTAATGGTCTAGGAATGATGCTTTATCAAGGAGCTGCTTCATTTAAATTATGGACAGATCAAGATATGCCAATTGATGTTGTAAAAGAAGCTTTAGACTTTTAAAATGTTATGCAGTGCATAGCATTTTTTTATTTGACAAATAGAATATTTTATTATATTGTTGATATATCAACTAACGGAGGTATACTATGATTAAAATTGTTGCAGAAAATTATATTAAAGAAGAATATCAAGAAGAATTTTTAAAACTTACAAAAGAACTTATTATTTTAAGTAGAGAAGAAAAAGGAAATATCTCTTATCATCTTTATCAAGATATTAATGATGATAGTCATTTTATTTTTATTGAAGAATGGCAAAATCAAGAAGCAATTGATGAACATAATCAAACAAAACACTTTACAACAATTGTTCCTCAAATCAAAAGCTTTGCTTCAAAACCTTCAAGAGCAATTAAATATAAAGAGGTGCAATAATGAATACATTAGAAACAATTTTTACAAGAAAAAGTGTTCGACAATTTAAAAATCAAAAAGTAGATGAAAAAGACATCAAAACAATCTTAAAAGCAGGAATGTCAGGACCAACATGTGTTAATTCAAAAGATTGGTCATTTATCGTTGTTGACGATCCAGAAGTTCTTCATAAAATGTATAAAGCAAATGGTGTACCAGCGAAACCATTACTTGAATGTGCTTTTGCTATTTTAATTTGTGGAGATTACTCAAAAGCATTTAAATTCTCTAAAGATTATTTTGCTGTAGATGGTTCTATTGCTGGACAAAATATGATTTTAGCAGCTTGGTCTTTAGGTATTGGAAGTGTTTGGCTTGGTACATGGCCACAAATGGATCGTGTTTTTGCCCAAAGTAAATTGTTTGATTTACCAAATGATCAAATTCCTCATTCAATTATTGCTTTTGGTTATCCTCTAGATGAAATTAAAGAGAAAGAAGAATATTATGATGAAGCTGTTGTTCATTATAATAAGTGGTAAAAATGGTTAAAGAAATTATTAAAGATGAATTCTTTTTAAAACAAAAATCAAAGTCATGTACAAAAGAGGATTTATATATCGCCAATGAATTATTAGAAACAATTCAAGCTTACAAAGAACAATGTGTTGGTATGGCAGCGAATATGATTGGATATTTAAAAACAATGATGGTTGTTTTAGATGAAAATAAATATCTTATTTTAATTAATCCTGTTATTTTAAAAACAAGTGGAAAAACGTATCAAACAGAAGAAGGTTGTCTATCATTACAAGGTGTAAGAAAGACACAAAGATATGAAAGTATCAAAGTAAGTTATTTAGATCAAGATTTTAAAAAGAAAATTAAAACGTTTAAAGGGTATACAGCTCAAATCATTCAACATGAACTTGATCATTTTGAAGGAAAAATCATATAAAAAAATCAGCATTAGCTGATTTTTTTAATGACATATTTCTTCAATAAGTTGATTAATTGCCTCTTGATTTTCATCTTTATAAGTAGATTTAATTGTGACCGTATTTTCACAAATAGTAATATTTTTCATTGGAGTAAGCATATCTTTCATCACTTTATTTGCAAGAGGAGCCCAAGAACCATTTTCAATAAGTCCAACAGTTTTATTTTGATATCCTTTATGTTGTAATCTATGTAAGAAATCTTCCATTGGACTAAAGACACCACCATCATAAGTAGCTCCAGCTAAAATCATTTTAGAATATCTAAAAGCATCTTCAACTGCTTCAGCCATGTCATCTCTTGTAAGATCAGTGAAGGCAACTTTAACACCTTTTTCTTTTAATAAATCAACTACTTTTAAAGCCACTTCTTTGGTATTTCCATGGATAGAAGCACTGGCCACTAAAACACCTTCATCTTCACTTTGATAACTACTCCAAATTTGGTATTTATCAATATAATATCCTAAATTATCTTTTAAAATAGGACCATGTAAAGGACAAATCATTTTAATATCTAAAGTGCTGGCTTTTTTTAATAAAGTTTGTACAGGAGCACCATATTTACCAACAATATTAAAATAATAACGTCTTGCTTCACAAGCCCAATCTTCATCATGTGATAAAGCCCCAAATTTACCAAAGCCGTCTGCTGAGAATAATATTTTTTCAGTTGTTTCATATTCAACCATTACTTCAGGCCAATGCACCATCGGTGCCATGATAAATTTCAAATGATGATTTCCTAAATCTAATTCTTCTCCTTCTTTAACCACAATACATCTTTCATCTAATCCTTCAATATTAAAAAATTGAGGAAGCATCGCTTTTGCTTTGGCACTTAAAACAAGTTTTGCTTCTTTATACTTTTCTGTAAATAATTGAATATTTGCGGAATGATCAGGTTCTAAATGAGAAACAATCAAATAATCAGGAACATGTTCCTTTAATTCCTTATCTAAATTATCAAACCATTCTTTTGTCTTTCTTGCATCAACTGTATCCATAACTGCAATCTTTTCATCTAAAATAAGATAAGAGTTATAACTAACCCCATTAGGTACAATATATTGACTTTCAAAAAGATCAAGTGTTGTATCATCAACCCCAATATATTTAATCGAATCACTAATTATAACATTATTCATAAAAATCCTCCTTTTAGTCATTATAACACTAATTTCTTAATGAAATATTGTTTTCGTGATATGAAAATAATATTTTATAAAAATTTCTTACCAAAAATAAAGGAGAGATATATTATTATCGATAAAATCAAAGTATTAAGGAGTATGTTATGAGAAAAATAGCTATTTGTGATGATAGTAAATTGGATCGATAGCTTTTAAAAGTTGTTATACAAACATATTTTGAAAATAATGAAGAAGAATTTAAAATCTTTGAATATGAATTAGGAGATAATTTATTAGATGATATTGAAGTAGAACTCTTATTTCTAGATATCATTATGAATGGAATGAAGATAGCTAGAAAATTAAGAGATATTCAATTTAAAGCACCAATCATCTTTCTTACAGCTCATGCAGACTATGCGGTAGAAAGTTATGAAGTATATGTAGCGGGATATTTGTTAAAACCTTATGATACAAATAAATTAACATTGCTTTTAGATGAAGTATTACAAAGAAGTGTTCAAAAAAGAATTGCTGTTAAAGTTAAAAAACAACATCGATATCTTGAAATTAATGATATTATGTATGTTGAAAGTGATAAACATGTATTAAATATTCATTTAAAAGATAGTAGAGTGATTCAAACAACAGAAAAGTTGAGTGAATTAAAAAAAACGATTAATTCAAAAAGATTTATTCGTTGTCACCAAAGTTATCTTGTTAATATGGATTATATAAAAGATGCAAAAACAGATTTTATTCTTAGTAATGATATAAGAATACCAATTAGAGTAAGAGGACGAAAAGAAATTATTGAAAGATATCATAAGTATTATAGTTCAGAAAGAATGAATGATCATTTATAAGGTACAATTGTTAGTTAATAAAACAAATGTGCTTTTTAACATGTGGAAAAGTCTTTTATGAAATAGGGTACATTAAAATAGAAAAGTATTTTAATGCTTTTTAAGTTGGAGGAATTTTGAAATTTATAAAATGATGTAATAAATAGAATTTGATTATAATTGTAGTTATATTATATGTCAAAATTCAAAGAACAATTTTGCCAATTTATAGATACAAATGCAAAAACTTTGTCAAAGATATTGAAGGATATCAATCAAGCAAAGATGGAAAAAAGTTATCAAAATTGGTATATGTGGTTCAGCAGATACATTTAGAGCTGTACAAAAAGTTTTAGATGCTTATAATTTACCTAATGAGGCTTTAAATAATGGTGAAATTGATTTAAATTCATTCCAACATAAAACTTATTTAGAAAATGAATGCAAAAAACAAGGGCATGATTTAACGACTATTGGAGATACATCTTCTGCTCCTTTTACATTATATTCTAAAAACGTAGGTTCTTTAGAAGCATTAAAAACATTAGCTGGGGAAAAATAAACGTGTAAAAAAAGCACAATTGTTAAAAAACAAAACAAATGTGCTTTTTTTATTACTTTTTGTGCAAAAATAGAAGATTTTTAAAAACAAATGATACAATGTTTTAAATTAGAAACATTTATTGAAAAGGGGAAAAATGAAGAAAACACTTTATGTTTTTATTTGAAAAGAATGTATATGCTTTAGAAACAAGTAAAATCTTTTCAGATGAAATAAATAGGATCATTGTAATGGGTCTATTATAGTGTAATATCATTATTATGGTCCTTAAAGAAACAAGACGTAGAAAATGACAAAACTCATTTTCTTTTTATTTCTTTTTTTATAGAGAGAATATTTCTTTTTTTGACATGCAATTCCTTGAAAAAAAAGATATTTTTATATCCTTATAATAACGCTTACAATTGAAATTGTATTTTAAAATTATGATGATATAATAAGCTACGAACTTAAACAAATTTCAAAGAGAAAAAAGAACTTCAGGAATAATGAAGATAAATATTTATATGAATGTTAGGAGGGAAAATATGAAAAATATCTTTGAAGTATCTCTTGAAAGCCATTATCAATTTGAATGGGATAAATTAGGAAATATCAAAAAAGGAAGAGAACATTTAGGTGAGGAAATGCCGGTTCTTGTCTATAGATTATTAGAATACAGTATGAATGATGTCTTGTTTAAAAATTTTGGTATTGAAAAAACAGATGAAATTTTTAGACAAGCTGGTTATCTTGCAGGATGTGAATTTGCGAAAAATGCATTGCCTCTTGATGCTGATGAAAGTACATTTGTAAGTACGCTTGTTCAAACTTTAGAAACTTTAAAAGTAGGTATTTTAAGAATGGAAGAAGCGGACTTTGAAAAAGGTGAATTTGTAATTACAATTCATGAAGATCTTGATTGTAGTGGATTGCCACCAACAGGTGAAGTTGTATGTAAATATGATGAAGGTTTTTTTGCGGGAATTTTAGAAGTATATACCAAGAAGCCTTTTAAAGTAAGAGAAGTTGATTGCTGGTCTAGTGGAAGTAGAGTATGTCGTTTTAAAGGGACAGTAGATGATGATCGATAAGGATCAAGAACTTTTCTTAGATTACATTAAACAACTTTTATATAACACAGATGAAGCAACACTTTGTCGTGATGAACTTTCAGATGATGTAACACAGCTTGCAGATGGAATTGAATATTTAGGTGAAGTGATCAAAGATGAAAAGATTGTTTTATCTAAAATGGCCCAAGGAGAAGTAGATGAAGAATTTTCTATATCTCACAATTATTTAGCGGCTCCTGTTAAAAGCATTCAAAGTAATTTAAAGCATTTATCATGGGTTGCTCAAAGAGTTGCGGCAGGTGATTATAAACAACATGTTTCAAGCTTAGGAAGCTTTTCTGATTCATTTAATGAAATGATTGATCAATTAAGCCATTATCGAGAAAAGATGGAACATATCAGTAATACAGATGTCTTAACGGGAACTGCGAATCGACGTGCTTTTAATCAAATGATTAAAAAGCTTTGGGATAAAGATATTCCTTGTGCCATTGTATTTATTGATATTGATGGTTTGAAGTATGTAAATGATAATTATGGTCATTCTGGAGGAAATCGCTATATTAAAGAGGTATGTCAAATCTTGAAAATGAATTTAAAAGAAGATGAATTTATTTTTAGAATTGGTGGGGATGAACTACTTATTTTATCTAAAAAAGAAGATGCACATATATGTGAAGAACGTCTACTAGAAATACGCTTACAATTTAGAGAAGAAATGAAAAAGAAAGTACCGTATCCATGTGATTTTAGTTTTGGTTGTGTGGATATTGATAAAAAAGAAAACAAAACAATTAGTGAATA
Source organism: Faecalibacillus sp. H12 (assembly GCF_013361255.1). NCBI lineage: Bacteria > Bacillati > Bacillota > Erysipelotrichia > Erysipelotrichales > Coprobacillaceae > Faecalibacillus > Faecalibacillus sp. H12. Next base: position 25,058 of record NZ_JABWDK010000009.1, read on the forward strand.
TTTAAGTCTTGCTGATAAAAAAATGTATCATTTTAAAATGCAACATTATATTGATCAAAGACGACCTAAATACAGTAATCATATTGATAAAAGTGGTTTAGATAGTCGTATTTTTGATGCTTTTTCTCAAACATCAATCAACCGCTATGCTTATATATGTAATATGGAAACAAATGTTTCAAGATGGTCCGTACAAGCTGTCAAAGACTTTGATTTACCTTATGAATATATGTATGATGCAGGTAAAATATGGGAAGAACATATTCATCCAGATGATTGTAAAGAATATGAAGAAGATATTGAAGCAGTTTTCTCTGGAAAGAAAGAATGTCATGATTTAACATATCGTGCACGTTTAAAAAATGGTAAATATATAAAATGTCGTTGTGAAGGATATGTCTTAAGAGGAAGAACGGCTAAAGAACCCAATCTTTTTGCAGGAATACTTACACGAGTCGATGAAGCAGTGAATTATGAAGAAAGATAGTTTTAAGTGGGATCAAGGTGATCTCACTTTTTTATTTATCAAAAAAGAAAAGACTAAGAACACCTAAAATAAAACATCCAGAGCAATCACATTGATAATTTTTTCGATTCAATTTGATTTTGATTTAAAAGTAAACAAAATCATACCAATAACAGTTGTTCCAAAGAATAAACAAATTGGAAATGTCGTGATTTGAGGTAAAAGGCATGCAAAGTGAATACTTTTTCTACCGGTATTAAACCAATAAAAAGGAGAAAGAACACATAACTGTTTATTTAAAAAATGAATGTTTCGTCTCTTTAAAGCAACAAGTATTTTCCAAAGTACTTTCCCACAACCAATATACAAAGAATGACCTCTATAAAAAGAACAAATTATGAAAATGTGAAGCAATTAAAAGTATGGTTATACAAAAGAAAAGAATATTTGAAGATACTTGAAAAGTACTATATTGTAGATATTGGAATGCGCTATATGTTACTAGGAACACAAAAAATAGATGCTGGACATATTTTAGAAAATGTTGTGTATTTAGAATTATTAAGAAGAGAAAATAAAGTATTTGTAGGGAAAGTTGATCATTTTGAAGTGGATTTTGTTGCGCAAAATTCTAAAGGTATCGAATACTATCAAGTTGCATTAACTGTACGTGATGAAAAAACACTTCAAAGAGAGTTAAGACATCTTCAAGCTATTCAAGAATTACCCTAAAGTTATTCTTACAATGGATGATGATCCTGAAGTGCAATATGAAGGAATACGACGTATTAATGCACGAAATTGGTTATTAGGGCTAATTGAATAGTTTTATTAGTGTTAAATAATATAGAATAGGGGATCTTTTAAAGAGGATTTTTTTAATTTTTTAGCACTTAAGTGTTGACAGTGCTAAAAATATGGATATAATAAAATTAGCACTAGGGATAAAGGAGTGCTAAAGGAGAGTGATAACATGGATATCGAAAAATTTACAGCCAAGATGCAAGAGGCAATTCAAAAAGCAAGTCAATTAGCATTAAGTTATAAGCATCAAGTAATTGACATTGAACATGTATTGTATGTTTTATTGAATGATAGTAGTGGTATTTTTCCAAGGGTGTTATCTAAGCTAAATAAAGATAAAAATCATTTCATTCAAGTATTAGAACAAAGGCTTCAACAAAAAACGACACTTGAAAATATTGATGTCAATAGCATGAGAATAAGCTATAGCTTAAATGATTTACTTGCGAAAGCAAATAGTCAAATGACATCGTTTAAAGATGAATATATGTCTGTAGAACATGTCATTATGGCTTTATTTGAAATAAATGAAAATTGGGTCAAAGATTTATTAAACCAAGAAGGTATGAATAAAAAGGATACAAAAAAGGTGATTTTAGAAATGCGGGGTGATCATATGGTAGACAATCCAAATCCAGAAAATACTTATGAAGTATTAGAAAAATATGGACGTGACTTAACAAAAGATGTGGAAAATGGAAAATTAGATCCAGTTATTGGACGTGATGATGAAATTCGTCGTGTCATTCAAATCTTGTCACGTAAAACAAAAAATAATCCAATTTTAATTGGTGAACCAGGTGTTGGTAAAACAGCCATCGTTGAAGGATTGGCATGGCGTATTTATAAAAATGATGTACCAATTTCTTTACAAAATAAAACTTTATATGAACTTGATTTAGGTTCACTTGTAGCTGGTGCTAAATACCGTGGTGAATTTGAAGAAAGATTGAAAGCAGTTTTAGGTGAAATTAAAAAAGCAAATGGGAATATCATCTTATTTATTGATGAAATCCATCAATTAGTTGGTGCTGGTAAAACAGATGGTGCGATGGATGCTGCTAACTTATTAAAACCAATGTTGGCTCGTGGTGAACTTCATTGTATTGGAGCAACGACTTTAGATGAATATAGACAATATATTGAAAAAGATGCAGCTCTTGAAAGACGTTTCCAAAAGGTACAAGTTGATGAACCAACAATTGATGATAGTATTGCTATCTTACGTGGTTTAAAAGATTCTTTTGAAAGACATCATGGGGTTAAAATCAATGATAGTGCTATTATTGGGGCTGTTAATTTATCACAAAGATATATTACGGATCGTTTCTTACCAGATAAAGCCATCGATTTAATCGATGAAGCGTGTGCTTCAATTCGTATGGAAATTGATTCTTTACCAGAAGAATTAGATGGTATTACACGTGAAAAGAATCGATTAGAAATGGAAAGAATTTCGATTGAAAAAGAAGATAGTAATGAAGATAATGTAAAACGTTTAAATGATATTAAAGAACGTATTGCTTCTTTAACTGAACAAGAAACAGCATTAAAAGCAAAATGGAAAGAAGAAAAGTCTTCATTAGATCATATTAAAGAATTAAAGAATCAAAAAAATAAACTTGTAGCTTTACAAGATAAATATATGCAAGAAGGCAATTTACAAGAAGCTTCTAAACTTCAATATGGTGATATTCCAAAAATCACCAAAGAAATTGCTGATCTTGAAGCAAAAGAATCGGATGATGCTTTACTTCAAGAAAAAGTAACTGTTGATAATGTCTCAGAAGTTATTTCAAGATGGACAGGTATTCCAATGAATAAATTAATGGCTTCTGAAAGAGAAAAACTTTTAGCCTTAGATGATACATTAAAAGTACGTGTTATTGGTCAAGATGATGCAATCACTAAAGTAACAGATGCTATCTTACGTAGCCGTGCTGGTATCAATGATGAAGAAAAACCAATTGGTTCCTTCTTATTCTTAGGTCCAACTGGGGTTGGTAAAACAGAAGTGGCTAAAGCTTTAGCAGAACAATTATTTGATACTGAAAAGAATATTGTGCGTATTGATATGTCTGAATATATGGAAAAATTCAGTGTCTCTCGTTTAGTAGGAGCTCCACCAGGATATGTTGGTTATGAAGAAGGTGGACAATTAACAGAAGCAGTAAGACGTCATCCTTATAGTATTGTATTATTGGATGAAATTGAAAAAGCCCATCCTGATGTTTTCAATATCTTACTTCAAGTCTTAGATGATGGACGTATTACAGATAGTAAAGGTAATACAGTTAGCTTTAAAAATACAATTATTATTATGACAAGCAATATTGGTTCTCAATATTTATTAGAAGGAAATAATGAAGAAAATAGAAAACTTGTCAAAGAAGAATTAAAAGTGCACTTTAAACCAGAATTCTTAAATCGTATTGATGAAATTGTTATGTTTAATTCATTAGATAGTTCAGTAGTAAGAAAAATTATTGATAAATTTATTGGTCAATTAGTTCATCGTTTACAAGATAAAAAGATTACGATTTCTTTAACTGATCAAGCTTATCAAATGATTCAAGAAGAAGGATTTGATCCAATCTATGGAGCAAGACCATTAAAGAGATTTATTCAATCTCAAATTGAAACAAAACTTGCTAAAGAAATTATTAAAGGAACAGTTCATCAAGGACAACATGTAGAAGTTGATTATCAAGATGGATTTGTTTTAAAAGCTCAATAAGGAAGTAGTATAAAAGCTACTTCTTTTTTTATAAAACTATTTTGTATTTAGAAAGAAAATAATAGCTAATTAAGTACGAAAAATCGTACTTTTCTTTTTGAAATTGTAGGAATATAAATAAAAATGTAAAATTGTTTTTTCTTGGGGAAATATTATGCTAGAATATGTTGGGGTGAAAGACGATGCAAAAATATTTTATAAATGAAAATATCGAATTAAATAAATCTTTCAAAATAGAAAGTAGTGATCAACATCATATAGAAAAAGTAATGCGTAATAAAAATGGTGATCAAATTATTTGTGTAGACTTAAAACATATTCAATATTTATGTTTAATTGAAAATGTTCAAGAAGGTACAATTTTACCAATTGAAAAATTAGATATTAATAATGAATTAGATGTAGAAGTTACACTTGTTTATGCTTTACCTAAAGGAGATAAATTTGAATTTGTTTTACAAAAAGCTTGTGAGTTAGGAGTTCATCATATTATTCCATTAAGTTCTAAAAGATGTGTTGTTAAACTTACTAAAGACAAATTCAATAAAAAACTGCCCCGCTATCAAAAAATATTAAAAGAAGCAAGTGAACAATCAGGAAGAAATAGAATACCTTCAATAGAAGAAGTAAAAACAATTAAAGAATTAAAACCCTATTTAAAAGATTATAATTTAGTGGCTTATGAAGAAACTGCTAAACAACATGAACATGGTGAATTATTTCATACTTTACAACAATTAAAAGCAGGGGATCAATTATTGATTATTATTGGTTGTGAAGGTGGCTTTGATGAAAGTGAAATTCAAGAATTAAACGAGATGGGCGTTAAATGTTGTTCATTAGGTAACCGTATTTTAAGAAGTGAAACAGCACCACTTTATTTAATGAGTGTCATTGGTTATTCAAGGGAGCTTACAAAATGATTAAATTATTAAAGAAATATGGGGTAGAGTTAAAATTAAAAAAATGTGATTTGTTTCGTCTTATTGAAGGACAAAAAGATACTTTTCTTGAAGATGGTTTTGCTTTTAAAATGACAAATGAAGAAGAAATGTTTAAATATGAAGTGATTTTAAATGGTATTTATAATAAGACAAAAATAGAAGGGGAATATAAGCGATTTGTTTATGAGACACAAGATGCTATTCAATATTTAAATTATGAAGAAAAACAAAAAATGTTTAATAGTATTATTAGTGAAACGTTAAAAAATTTAAAACTCATGAAAGCTGATCAACAAATTATTTTAATTCCTTATTTAGAACCTTTTATAAATGAAAGATATTTAAATAATTATATGTTATTAACATTAAAACAACATCAATTGTATGTTAAAAATTATCAAAGAAATATAGAAATTCCTTATCAACTTTATGGTTTAAAAGTATTACGTTCTGCTTTTTCTTCTTTAAAAGGAATAGCTGAAGATGAAAATTATGAATATTATTATTATGATGGTTTAAAGAAAATCTATATTTTTGATAAGAAAGAATATGGTTTAGTAGATAGTTTTCCAATAATTGATAAATATTTCCAAGGAAATACATCTTTAGATGATATAAGAGAAGTTATGACTTATTATAAACAACCTCAACAATTTATAAATCAATTACATGAATTAAATTATTTAAGTGATAAAGTACATAAAAAAATTATGAAAAAATTAAAGTAGGTGAAAGAATGAAAGTTGCATTCCATACATTAGGATGTAAAGTTAATTCCTATGAATCTCAAGCAATGCTAAATATGTTTGAAGAAGCAGGATATGAAGAAGTTGATTTTAAAGAAGTGGCAGATGTTTATGTTGTTAATACATGTACTGTCACAAATACAGGAGATAGTAAATCTCGTCAAATGATACGCAAAGCAATTCGTAAAAATCCTCAAGCAACCGTTTGTGTTGTTGGATGTTATAGCCAAGTAGCACCTCAAGATATTGAAGCAATTGAAGGTGTAAGTATCATTTTAGGGACACAATTTAGAAATGAAATTGTTGATTTAGTAGAAAAGTATCAACAAACACATGAAAGAATTGTGAAAGTTTCTGAAGTTAAACAATTAAGAAAATTTGAAGATTTAAATATTGATCGTTTTTTACATACGAGAGCTTATTTAAAGATTCAAGATGGATGTAATAATTTCTGTACATATTGTATTATTCCTTATGCTAGAGGAAGAGTGCGATCTAGAAAACCAGAAAGTGTTATTAAACAAGCAAAGGAATTAGTAGCTAAAGGATATGTAGAAATTGTTTTAACAGGGATTCATACAGCAGGATATGGTGAAGATTTAGAAAATTATAGTTTTTATGATTTATTAGTAGATTTAACAAAAATAGAAGGATTAAAGAGACTTCGTATTTCTTCTATTGAAACAAGTCAAATTACTGATGATATTATTGATTTAATTTCAAAATCTAAAATTATTGTGGATCATTTACATGTACCGCTTCAAGCTGGGTGTGATGAAACACTTAAACGTATGAATAGAAAATATAATTGTGAACAATATTATGAAAAATTATCAAAAATTAGAAGATTGATTCCTGATATTGTTTTTACAACAGATGTCATTGTTGGTTTTCCTGGAGAAAGCGAAGAAGAGTTTGAAAAAACTTATGAATTTATTAAAAAAGTGGGATATACACAACTTCATGTTTTCCCTTATTCTATGCGTAAAGGAACACCAGCAGCACGTATGGTACAAGTTGATGAAAAAATTAAACATGAAAGAGTTAATCGATTGATTGCATTATCTCATGAGTTAAATGAAAATTATGCAAAATCTCAAATTGGTAAAACTTTAAGAGTTCTTTTTGAAAAAGAAGATCATGGATATTATGTGGGACATGGAGATAATTATTTACTTATAAAAGTACAAAGTGATGAACAATTGATAGGTCAATTGAAGAATGTTATAATTGATTCATATGATGAAATGTTAATTGGAAGAGTGGTATAATGAAACGATTAAATGAGTTGTTTAATATTGATAATGATATGAAAATATACTCAATTCATAGTGATTCAAGATATGTAAAACCCTATTCTATATTCTTTTGTATTGAAGGATTGAGTGTAGATGGACATCGTTATGTGGATGATGCTATTTTTCAAGGAGCAAAAGTTATTGTTCATAGCAAGGATATAGAAAAACAACCAGGCATTATTTATATTAAGGTAGCAGATGCTTTAGATGAATTAAATAGAGTTTCTAATGTATTCTATGATTATCCAAGTAAGAAAATGCGTGTTGTTGGAGTGACTGGAACAAGTGGTAAAACAGTTGTTGCTTCAATGGTTAAAAGTGTGATGGATCATTATTGTAAAGCAGCTTACATGGGAACAATTTCTTTAGAGTATGATGGGGTAGAAGAACAGTGCCCTTATACGACGCCAGAAACTTTATATGTACAAAAGAAATTGTTTGATATGGCAAGACGTGGTGTTAAGGTTGTTGCCATGGAAGCAAGTAGTCATGGTTTGGCACTTAAAAGAATTGATGCAGTCGATTTTAATATTGCTGTTTTAACAAATATTTCTGATGAACATTTAGATTTTCATGGAACTAGAAGACAATATATTGAAAGTAAGAAAAAATTATTTTCAATGTTATCTACAAATTCGATTGCTGTTTTAAATAAAGATGAAGAAGTTTTTGCTGAATTTAAAGCAGCTACGAAAGCAAGAATTATGACTTATGGTATTAAAAATGAAAGTGAAATTATGGCTAAAAATATAGAACTTTATATTGATCATAGTGAATTTGATCTTTCATTAAAAGGAAATCTATATCATATTGTTTGTCCAACAATTGCTGATTTTAATATTTATAATGTTCTAGCAACGGTAGGAGTACTTGTTGGTTTAGGATTTGATGATCGCATGATCATTGAAGCCATTAGTGATTTAAAACCAGTTAATGGAAGAATGGAGCTTATTCCTAATAAACATAAAATTACGATTATTGTCGATTATTGTTGTCATACAAAAGATTTTGAAAATGTTTTTAAATTTGCAGATCGTGTTTCTAGAGGAAATATTATTGCTGTTTTAGGAGCACCAAGTAAAAGACATATGGCAAGAAGAAAGAAAATAGGAGCATTGGCCAATAGATATTTAGATCATGTGATTTTGACTGAATTAGATGATCGAGGAGAAAATATTGAGGAAATTTGTAAAGAAATTCAAAGTGAGATTACAGATATTCCAAGCATTATTATTCCTAATCGTGCAGTAGCTGTTGAACAAGCCATTGAACAAGCAAGTCCAGGAGATGTTGTTTTATTATTAGGAAAAGGTCATGAAAAATTTATTGCCTTAGAAGTTGGTCAAAGAGAGTATGAAGGAGATAAAGCGATAGCATTAAAAGCTATTAAAAGAGTATACGAAGGAGAAGAAGAAAATGAACTACAACAAAATGATTGATCATACTGTTTTAAAAGCAGATACACCTTTAGAAACAGTTAAAAGAATTTGTGATGAAGCAATGGAATATGGTTTTGCAAGTGTTTGTATTAATCCATGCCATGTTGCTTATTGTGCAGACTATCTAAAAGATAGTGATGTCAATGTATGTACAGTTATTGGTTTTCCATTAGGGGCTAATACAAGTGCAGTGAAAGCATTTGAAACAAAGGATGCGATTGCTAATGGGGCTGATGAAATTGATATGGTAATGAATATCGGAGCTTTAAAAGATAAAAATTATGATTTAGTAAGAGATGATGTTAAAGCGGTAGTTGAAGCTGCTAATGGAACATTAGTAAAAGTTATTTTAGAAACTTGTTTACTTACAGAAGATGAAATTAAAAAAGCATGTGAATTATGCGTAGAAGCAAAAGCTGATTATGTAAAAACAAGTACTGGTTTTTCAACAAGAGGGGCTACAATTGAAGATGTTAGAATCATGAAAGAAGCTGTTCATGGAAAAGCAAAAGTAAAAGCTGCAGGTGGTGTTAGAACACCTGAAGATATGGTGAAAATCGTTGCTGCTGGAGCTGATCGTATTGGAACAAGTGCAGGATGTTCTTTAGTTAAAAAATAAGTTGGATGTAATTTTAATTTTTTAATGTTATTTACAAAATACAGGTATAAAATGAAAAATATGTAAATGGTATTCGAAATGAATATCATTTACTTTTTTTATTCCAAAAATAATATATAACTAAAGAAGAAATGAGGGATTATATGGGAAATACACCAAAGAAAATAAAAGTAAGAGGTGCAAAAGTACATAACTTAAAAAATATCAATGTTGATATACCATTAAATCAAATAGTTGCTATTACAGGTGTTTCAGGGTCAGGAAAATCATCACTAGCCATGGGTGTTCTTTATAGTGAGGGGTCAAGAAGATACTTAGAATCTTTATCAACTTATACAAGAAGGCGTATGACGAGTGCAACGAAGGCACAAGTAGATGAAGTTCTTTATGTTCCTGCGGCTTTAGCACTTCACCAACGACCGGCTGTTCCAGGTATTCGTAGTACGTTTGGAACAGGGACAGAACTTTTAAATAGTTTAAGACTCATGTATTCACGTCTTGCTAAGCATTGTTGTAAAAATGGTCATTATATTGAACCAACTTTAAATGTGGCTGCTGAAAAAGAAATCATCTGTCCAATTTGTAAAGAAAAAATACATGCACCAAGTGCTGAAGAGTTAGCTTTTAATAGTCAAGGAGCTTGTCTTAAATGTGGTGGAACAGGAATTGTTAGAATTGTTGATATTGATTCGCTTGTTCCTGATAAAACACTTACCATAGATGAAGGAGCAGTCGCTCCATGGAACTCATTAATGTGGACTTTGATGACAGATGTTTGTCGTGCCATGGGAGTAAGAACAGATGTGCCTTTTAATCAATTAACTGATGAAGAAAAAAATATTGTTTATTATGGACCGGCGGAAAAGAAACATATTTTTTATAAGGCTAAAAATACAGATCATGCAGGAGAAATGGATTTTACTTATTTTAATGCAACTTATACAGTAGAAAATGCTTTATCAAAAGTTAAAGATGATAAAGGAATGAAAAGAGTTGAAAAGTTTTTAAAAGAAGAAATTTGTCCAGAATGTCAGGGAACACGTTTATCAAAAGAAGCAAGAAAACCTTTGATTAGAGGAATTGGTTTAGATAAAGCTTGTCAAATGCCATTAAATGATTTAGTAGAATGGGTAAGAGGTATTCCAAATTCAATGCCTGATGAAATGAAGCCAATGGCTTGTGAAATCTGTGATTCGTTTTTAGATGTTTCTAAAAGGCTGTTAGATTTAGGATTGGGCTATCTTTCTTTAGATAGAGCTGCTTCTACACTTTCAACAGGAGAAAGACAACGTATGCAACTTGCTAGAGCAGTAAGAAATCGTACAACAGGTATTCTCTATGTTTTAGATGAACCTTCTATTGGATTACATCCTTCTAATATTTATGGACTTATAGAAGTCATGAATGATTTAATTCATGATGGAAATTCTATTTTATTAGTAGATCATGATACTGAAATTATTAAAGAAGCGAATTGGCTCATTGAAATGGGACCAGAAGCAGGAAAAAATGGAGGTTATGTTTTTACGGAAGGAACAATAGAACAAATTAAAAATGATAAAAAGTCAATGATTGGGCCATTCCTTACAAATCATTATGATGAAAAAATGCGTCCAATATCTCCAATTGAACAACTATTTGAATTTGGAAAAATTCATCTTTCAACAAATCAAATACATACAGTCCATCCTTTAGAAGTAGATATTCCTAAAGGGAAATTAACGGTTGTTACAGGAGTGTCAGGTTCTGGAAAAACAACGATGATTCTAGAAAGCTTGTTACCAGCGATTCAAACTAAAATCAATGACTCATCATTACCTGATCATGTTAAAGATGTTCAAATGGAAGGAATAGAACATATTAAACTGATTGATGCTTCACCTATTGGTATTAATATTCGTTCGACTGTTGCTACTTATATTAATGTTCATGATGAACTTAGAAAAAGATTTGCCAAAACAGAAAGCGCTAAGTCTAAGGGGTACAAAGCAGGAGATTTTTCTTATAATACAGGAAAGCTTAGATGTCCAACTTGTGATGGAACAGGGACATTAAGTTTGGATGTACAATTCTTGCCAGATGTTCATGTGACTTGTCCTGATTGTCATGGTTCTAGATATAATAAAGAAAGTTATTTTATTAAATATAAAACGTCAAAAGAGAAAGAGTATTCTTTACCTGAATTGATGGAAATGGATGTGAGTTTTGCTAAAGAAGCTTGTCAAGGTTTAAAAGGTGTTTATCGAAAACTGGAAGTATTAGAAAACTTAGGTTTAGGATATTTGACATTGGGTGAGGAAACACCAAGTTTATCTGGTGGAGAGGCACAGCGTTTAAAACTTGCAAGTGAAATGAGTAAGTCTCAAAATGATTCAATTTTTATCTTTGATGAACCTACGATTGGATTACATCCTTTAGATGTTCAAATATTAGTTAAAGTTTTTCAATCACTTGTAGATCAAGGTGCGACAGTCGTCGTCATTGAACATGATCGTGATGTGATAAAAAATGCGGATTATATAATTGATATGGGGCCAGGTGGTGGTCAAGATGGTGGAATGATTGTAGCTACTGGTAGTGTTGAAGAAATAAAAAATAATATAAAGAGTATTACAGGTAAATATTTATAAAAAAATAGAAGTTCAATGTGAACTTCTATTTTTGTCTTGCTGAAACAATAAAGTGTAATGCAAAATAAGCCACTTCATCTTCAGTAAATCTTTTATGATAAATAGATTCAATAGCGTCATTTAAGATTTCTGCCATTGCAAATTCTTTAGGATGTCTTTCTTTAATCTTTGCAGTTAAAGGATTTTCGATTTGACTATCATCTAATAATCGATCAAGTGCAGGTGTTAAATGTAATCCTAAAGAAACAAGTAATTTTTCATTATTTCTTAAATCTATACCTTTTTGTTTAAATAAAGAATCTAAAGTGTTTTGTAGAACATCAATAATTTCATCATCTAATAAATTAACACCAGCATTAAATTCAACATCTAATACGTTATTTTTAGATAGGTACATTGAAATAAGTGCTAATTCTGATTCTGGAAATTCAATATCAAATTTTTTACTAAGAATATTACAAATTTCAACTGCTGAATCATAGTTAGTGTTTGCTTTATATGATGTGATTTGTCCTTGACTTAAAGGAATGTAATTGTTTGTTTTGATTCTAAGTATTGCAATTGCAAGATGTACAACGAGATTTTGCGTAAATTGTGGAGATAATGTTAAATGATTTTTCTCGATTACTTCATTTACTGCTTCGCGACATACTTGTTTTGATAATTCTAAATCTTTATCAGCAGCGCTTGATAAAGCTTGGTTTGTTAATGTCATAAAAAAGCCTCCTAAAATGTCTACGTAAACTATATACTAAATCAATTAGAAAAGCTAGGAAAAAATAAATATTCTTTATAAGAGCATATGATTGGATTTTAGGAATCATTCCTGTTATACTAAACTTGTAAAATAATTATGTAAGCGCTCATCATTTTCTTTAAGTTTTTGTTGTCTATGCAAAATGTAAGTGCTATAATTATGAAGGAATTTTGATTTAGGAGGAAATAAACAAAATGGCTTTAACAGATAAATTCAATGAAGAATGGAACGGATTTAAAGGAAGACTTTGGAAAGAAGAAGTAAACACTCGTCAATTCATTCAAGATAACTATAAACCTTATGATGGAGATGAATCATTTTTAGCTGGTCCTACAGAAGCTACTAATAAACTTTGGGGAAAACTTCAAAAGTTACAAAAAGAAGAAAGAGCTAAAGGTGGAGTATTAGAATGTGAAACTAAAGTAGTAAGTGGACTTACTGCTTATGGTCCTGGATATATCGATGAAGAAATGAAAGATTTAGAAAAAGTTGTTGGTTTACAAACTGACAAACCTTTAAAAAGAGCTTTCATGCCTTATGGTGGTATCAAAATGGCAGAACAAGCTGCTGCAACTTATGGATATGAACCAGATGAAAAATTACATGAAATTTTCACAAAATATCATAAAACACATAACCAAGCAGTATTCGATGTTTATACACCAGAAATTAAAAAAGCTCGTCATAATAAAGTAATTACAGGTTTACCTGATACATACGGACGTGGACGTATTGTTGGTGACTATCGTCGTGTTGCTTTATATGGTATTGATTTCTTAATTGAACAAAAAGTAAATGATTTCAATCATTGTGGTAGTGGATCAATGACTGAAGACATCATTCGTAAAAGAGAAGAAATTGCTGAACAAGTAAAAGCATTAAAAGGTATGAAAGAAATGGCTGCTATCTACGGATATGACATTTCTAAACCAGCTAAAAATGCTCATGAAGCATTCCAATGGTTATACTTTGGATACTTAGCTGCAATCAAAACTCAAAATGGTGCTGCAATGTCAGTTGGACGTATTTCTACTTTCTTAGATATCTATGTAGAAAGAGATTTAGCTAACGGAACATTAACAGAAGAAGAAGCACAAGAATTAGTAGACCATTTCGTTATGAAATGTAGAATGGTTAAATTTGCTCGTATTCCTTCTTACAACCAATTATTCTCTGGTGACCCAGTATGGGCTACACTTGAAGTTGCAGGTTTAGGAACTGATGGACGTTCAATGGTTACTAAAAACTGTTTCCGTTTCTTACACACATTAGAAAATATGGGTCCTTCACCAGAACCAAACTTAACAGTTTTATATACAAAAGCATTACCAGAAAACTTCAAACGTTTTGCTGCTAAAATCTCAGTAGATACTAGCTCAATCCAATATGAAAATGATGATGTAATGCGTCCTGTATGGGGAGATGATTACTCAATTTGTTGTTGTGTATCAGCTACTCAAACTGGTAAAGAAATGCAATTCTTTGGTGCACGTGCAAACTTAGCTAAATGTTTAACATATGCTATCAATGGTGGTATTGATGAAAAAACTAAAGATCAAGTGGCTCCAAAATATCGTCCAATTACTTCTGAATACTTAGACTATGATGAAGTTATGGAACGTTATGACCAAATGATGGAATGGTTAGCAGATCTTTATGTTAATACATTAAACTTAATTCAATATATGCATGATAAATATTATTATGAAGCTGCACAAATGTCATTAATTGATACTGATCTAAAACGTACTTTCGCAACTGGTATTGCTGGATTCTCACATGTAGTAGATTCATTAAGCGCAATCAAATATGCTAAAGTTAAAACAATCAGAGATGAAGATGGTATCGTAGTAGATTATGAAGTTGAAGGTGACTTCCCAAGATATGGTAACGATGATGATCGTGCTGATGATATCGCTGTATGGTTATTAGGTGAATTCTTAGCTAAAATCAAAAAACATCATACTTATAGAGATTCAGAACCAACAACTTCTATCTTAACAATCACTTCAAACGTTGTTTATGGTAAAGCTACAGGTTCATTACCTGATGGACGTAAAGCAGGTGAACCATTATCACCAGGTGCTAACCCATCTTATGGTGCAGAACAAAATGGTTTATTAGCTTCATTAAACTCAGTTGCTAAATTACCATATGAATGGGCATTGGATGGTATTTCTAATACTCAAACAATCAACCCAGATGCTTTAGGACATGATGAAGGTGAAAGAGTTAATAACTTAGTACAAGTTATGGATGGATATTTTGAACAAGGTGCTCATCACTTAAATGTTAACGTATTTGGAACTGAAAAATTAATTGATGCTATGGAACATCCAGAAAAAGAAGAATATGCAAACTTCACAATTCGTGTATCTGGATATGCTGTTAAATTCATTGACTTAACTCGTGAACAACAATTAGATGTTATCGCAAGAACTTGTCATGAACATATGTAATCAATAACTTAATCAAATAATGAAAACAACCTCTTATGAGGTTGTTTTGTTACGGAGGAAAAATGGAAACAATTGGTAGAATTCATTCAATAGAAAGCTTTGGATCAGTCGATGGTCCAGGAGTACGTTATATTTATTTCTTACATGGATGTCCTTTAAGATGTCAATTTTGTCATAATCCTGATACATGGGGTTCAAAGAAATACGAAGAATATACTCCTGAAAAAGCGCTTCAACAAGCAATGAAGTACAAAACATATTGGGGTAAAAAAGGGGGCATTACGATTAGTGGTGGAGAACCTTTAGCTCAAATTGATTTTGTTTTAGAATTATTTAAACTTGCAAAAAAAGAAGGTATCAATACATGTATTGATACCAGTGGTGGATGTTTTACTAGAGAAGAACCGTTCTTTTCAAAATTTAAAGAATTGATGGAGTATACAGATTTATTACTTGTTGATATTAAAGAGATCAATAATGAAAGACATAAGACTTTAACAGGAAGAAGTAATGAAAATATTTTAGATATGGCAAAGTATTTATCTGAAATTAATAAACCAATTTGGATTAGACATGTACTTGTTCCAGAAAGAAGTGATTATGATGAAGATTTAATTGAATTAGATCGTTTTATTTCTACCCTTTCTAATGTTTATCGTGTAGAAATACTTCCTTATCATACTTTAGGTGTCTTTAAGTGGGAAGAATTGAAGATTCCTTATCAATTAGAAGGAATAAAACCTCCAACTAAAGAACGTGTAGATAATGCTAACAGATTATTACATGTAGATCGTTATACAAGATATTTAGATAATTAATGAAAAAAGAGTTCATGAATTTAGATTTATCATCTAAATCATGTAACTCTTTTTCAATTTATAATTGCATATTTACTTTATAATCAGAGTTGTTTAAAATAAGAGTAAAGGAAAAAAGGAGATATAATAATGAAATTAGGAGCAATTGAAGCAGGTGGAACTAAATTTGTAGTTTGTATTGGAAATGAAAAAGGAGAAGTTTTAGAAAGAGAATCATTTCCTACAGAAGCACCTGAAAAAACAATGGAAAATGTTTTTAAATTCTTTGATGGAAAAGAAATTGAAGCATTAGGTGTAGGAAGTTTTGGACCTATTGATCCAGATCTTACAAGTCCAACTTATGGTTATATTACAACAACACCTAAACCAGGATGGAATAATTATAACATTATGGGTGCTTTAAAAGAAAGATATGACATTCCTATGGCTTTTGATACAGATGTTAATGGGGCTGCTTTAGGTGAAGCAACATTTGGTGCGGCAAAAGGATTAGACAGTGCCCTTTATCTTACAATTGGAACAGGAATTGGTGGAGGAGCCGTTGTTGGTGGTAAACTTGTACACGGGTTACTTCATCCAGAAATGGGACATATGAAAATGATTGTTAGAGAAGATGATAAATATTCAGGAAAATGTCCATATCATGGAACATGTTTTGAAGGTTTAGCAGCTGGTCCTGCCATTGAAGCAAGATGGGGAGTAAAAGGAAGTGAACTTCCAGGAGATCATCCGGCATGGGATTTAGAAGCTTATTATATTGGACAAGCGATGGCAAATTATATTTTAACTCTTTCACCTAAGAAAATTATTCTAGGTGGTGGTGTTATGCATCAAAAACAACTTTTTCCAATGATTCATAAATATACTCAAGAATTCTTAAATGGTTATATTCAAAAAGAAGAAGTGACTACTGATAAAATTAAAGATTATATCGTTTATCCAGAATTAGGGGATAATGCTGGGGTTGTTGGAGCTTTAGCTCTTGCCATGAGTGTAGTAAAATAATGAAGTAGAGAAATCTACTTCTTTTTTTGATAAAAAAGGAGAAAGGGAATATGAAAAAATACTCTCATTATTTTTATGTTGTTTAATGGTTTTAACATTAACGGGATGTGGTGGATCAAATGGAGATGACATAACGACTTATACGTATTCAAGTGAATTGGATATTAAAAATTTAGATTCGTCAGATGCAGATGATGGATGTTCACTCAAGGCAATTCATGCAGTAATCGATGGACTTACAAAAACAGATAAAAAAGGAAATATCGTAAACGCGGTTGCTAAAAGTGAAGAATTGTCTGAAGACGGTTTAACACATACCTACAAACTTCGAAAAGATTTTAAATGGACAAATGGAGATCCTGTAACAGCTCATGATTTCGTTTATGCATGGCAACGTATTTTTAGAAAAAAGGGAAGTTATTATTATATGTTTGCAGATGGAATTGCAAGTATTGAAGGGGCTCAAGAGTTATCAGATAAAATTGATGCAGGTGAAGAACTTACGGATGATGATTTAAATTCTATGGGTGTAAAAGCAATTGATGACTATACTTTAGAAGTAAAAACAACTGTACGTGTTTCTTTCTTTGATGAATTAATGGCATTTCCATGTTTTTTCCTAATTAATGAAAAGTTTTGTGAAAAACAAGGAGATAAATATGGTAAAAGCGCAAAAGCTATTTTAGGAAATGGTGCTTTTATTATGACAAATTGGGAACCAGGATCAGTGGTTGAATTTGAAAAGAACGAAAGTTATTATGATCAAAAACATGTTAAATTAAATAAACTTGTCATGAAACTTGTTCAAAATCCAAAAGTTGCGGCTCAATCATTTATGGCAGGAGAAACAGACTATGCACCAATCAATTAGGATTTGGTAGATAAATATAAAGATGATGAAGCTTTTAAACAAGTACCAGAAGGCTTCCTTTATTATTTATCTGTGAATTTTCAAAATGCAGATCTTGCTAATGCGAATATCAGACAAGCAGTTTCACTTTCAATTAATCGAAATGATTTATGCGAAAAAATATTAAAAGACGGTTCTTTTGCAGCAACAGGATTTATTCTTTCTGGTTTAGCAACGAGTCCAGATGGCGTTGATTTTAGAAAAGATTCTGGAAACTTTACATCTTATGATAAGAAAAAAGCACAAGAATCTTTAGATGAAGGATTAAAAGAATTAGGAAAAGATCAAATTACGTTAAGATTTACATATGGTAAAGATGAATCTCCAAAGGATGTATTTGTAACTTATTTACAAAATGCTTTAAGTGAATTAGATGGTATTAAAGTAGAAATGGTAGCTACTACTAAACAAGATCGTATTTACAACAAACAAAAAAATGGAGATTTCGATTTAGCTACAACTCGTTGGGGACCTGATTATGGTGATCCTACAACTTACTTAACAATGGGTATTTCTACTAATGGTAACAACTATGGTAAATATACAAACAGTGAATTAGATGCATTAATGGATAAAGTTGCTAATGAATCTGATGCTAATACTCGTTGGCAAAAAATGAAAGATGCAGAAAAAATCTTACTAGATGGTTATGCATATATTCCTGTTTTTGAAAAAGGAGCGGCAACATTACAAAATCCAAAAGTAAAAAATCTAGTTATTAAACCATGTAGAACAATTTCTTTTGAATATGTAGAAAAAACTGAATAAAAAGAGAAAAGGCATAATAAGAAAATATGATGTCTTTTTTAATAAAAAACTATCACGGTAATAAATTAATATATTGCATTGTATACAAATATCCAAAATAGTATTGACTTTTAAAGACTAATACACTATTATGAAGTTAATAAATCGATAAATTGTATACAACATGTCGATTTATTGCACAAAAGATAATTTAAGAAGGGAAGAGAGAATATGAAAAAACTATTATCAATGGTGCTTTGTGCTATGATGGCTCTAACTCTTGCTGGTTGTGGGGGATCAGGAGGAGATTCATCTACTTACACTTTCTCAAGTGAATTAGATATTAAAAACTTAGATTCATCAGATGCCGATGACGGATGCTCATTTACAGCAATGCATGCTGTTATTGATGGGCTTATGAAAACAGATAAGAAAGGTAATATCGTAAATGGTGTTGCTTCATCTTCTGAAGTTTCAGATGACGGGTTAACTCATACTTACAAAATCAGAAAAGATGCTAAATGGGCTAACGGTGATCCTGTTACTGCAAATGATTTCGTTTATGCTTGGCATAGAATCTTCCAAAAGAAAGGTCAATATTACTACATGTTCTGTGATGGTATTGCAAGTATTGTAGGGGCACAAGAAATGTCAGATAAAATTGACAATGAAGAAGATATTACAGATGCTGATTTAGATGCAATGGGTGTTAAAGCAGTCGATGATAAAACATTAGAAGTTACTACAACTACTCGTGTTTCATTCTTTGATGAATTAATGTCATTCCCATGTTTCTATCCAATCAATGAAAAGTTCTGCGAAAAACAAGGTGATAAATATGGTAAGAGTGCTAAAACTATTTTAGGAAATGGTGCTTTCACTATGACAAACTGGGAACCAGGTTCAGTAGCTGAATTTGAAAAAAATGATAAATATTATGATGCTAAAACAGTTAAAATTGACAAATTAGTAATGAAATTAGTTCAAGATCCAAAAGTTGCTGCTCAAGCATTCGAAGCAGGTGAAACTGATTTCGCTCCAATCAACTCAGACTTAGTTGATAAATACAAAAAAGATGATTCATTCAAACAAATTAATGAAGGTTACTTATTCTATATTTCAGTAAACTTCCAAAATAGTGATTTAGCTAACTTAAATGTAAGAAAAGCAATCTCACTAGCAATCAATAGAAAAGATTTATGTGAAAACGTCTTAAAAGATGGTTCACAAGCTGCTTCAGGATTTGTTCCATCAGGATTATCAATTTCTCCAGAAGGAAAAGATTTCCGTGATGAAGCAGATGCTTATACTTCATATGATAAAAAAGCTGCTCAAGCTGCATTAGATGAAGGATTAAAAGAATTAGGAAAATCTGAAATTACTTTAAGAGTTACTTATGGTACAGATGAATCACCAATGGATGTATTTGCAACTTATTTACAAAACGCTTTAAGTAAATTAGATGGTATTAAAGTAGAAATGGTAGCTACTACTAAACAAGATCGTATTTACAACAAACAAAAAAATGGAGATTTCGATTTAGCTACAACTCGTTGGGGACCTGATTATGGTGATCCTACAACTTACTTAACAATGGGTATTTCTACTAATGGTAACAACTATGGTAAATATACAAACAGTGAATTAGATGCATTAATGGATAAAGTTGCTAATGAATCTGATGTTAATACTCGTTGGCAAGAAATGATTGATGCAGAAAAAATTATGATGGATGATTTATGTTACATCCCAGTATTTGAAAAAGGTACTGCAACTTTACAAAATAAAGATGTAAAAGGTTTAGTAATTAGACCTGTAGGGGTTCCATATACATTCCAATATGTATCAAAATAGTCGATAAAATCAACAGAAACACAATATTTCGGTATTGTGTTTCTTCTTAAAAAAGAATAAAAAAATATGTTGTCTTCCAATTAATATAAACGTCAAAAATAAATGTATAAAAAACAATTGTTCTATTTTATTCTTGAATGTAGATTGAAAAATATTTTTTTGTATAAACAATAATACAATTTTGTATACAAAGTTCGTTTTTTTTGTTGACTTCTATAACGCATTGTACTAATATTAAAGCATAAATTTTTATTGTATATGTATTAGTGTATACAAAGGCGATTTATAGAAGGGAAGAGAAAAAATGAAAAAATTATTATCTATGGTACTTTGTGCTATGATGGCTCTAACTCTTGCTGGGTGTGGGGGATCTAGTGATGATTCATCTACTTACACTTATTCAAGTGAATTAGATATCAAAAATTTAGACTCATCAGATGCCGAAGACGGATGCTCATTTACTGCATTACATGCAATTATTGATGGGCTAATGAAACCTGCTAAAGATGGTACTACTACATATGGTATTGCTAAATCTTCAGAAGTTTCAGAAGACGGTTTAACACACACTTATAAATTAAGAGATGCTAAATGGTCTAATGGTGATGCTGTGACAGCAAACGATTTCGTTTATGCATGGCAAAGAATTTTCAAAAAGAAAGGAAACTACTATTACATGTTCTGCGATGGTATTGCTAACATCGCAGGTGCTCAAGAATTATCAGATAAAATCGATGCAGAACAAGATTTAACTGATGAAGACTTAAACAAATTAGGGGTAAAAGCTGTAGACGACAAAACGTTAGAAATTACTACAACTACAAGAGTTTCATTCTTTGATGAATTAATGTCATTCCCATGTTTCTATCCAATTAACCAAAAATTCTGTGAAAAACAAGGTGATAAATATGGTAAGAGTGCTGATTCTATTTTAGGTAACGGTGCTTTCGTTATGACAAACTGGGAACCAGGTTCAGTAGCTGAATTCGAAAAAAATGATAAATTCTATGCTGCTAAAGATGTAAAAATCGACAAATTAGTGATGAAATTAGTTCAAGAGCCAAAAGTTGCTGCTCAAGCTTTTGAAGCAGGTGAAACTGATTTCGCTATTATCAACTCTGACTTAGTTGATAAATACAAAAAAGATGAATCATTCAAAAATATTTCTGAAGGATTCTTATTCTACATTCAACCAAATTTAGAAAATAGTGATTTAGCTAACTTAAATGTAAGAAAAGCTTTATCATTAGCTATCAACAGAAAAGATTTATGTGAAAACGTATTAAAAGACGGTTCACAAGCTGCTAAAGGTTTCGTACCTTCAGGATTATCAATTTCTCCAGAAGGAAAAGATTTCCGTGATGAAGCTGCAACATATACTTCATATGACAAAAAAGCTGCACAAGCTGCTTTAGATGAAGGATTAAAAGAATTAGGAAAATCTGAAATTACTTTAAGATTAACTTATGGTACAGATGAATCTCCAATGGATGTATTTGCAACTTATTTACAAAACGCTTTCTCTAGCTTAAAAGGATTAAAAATTGAAATGGTTGCTACTACTAAACAAGATCGTATCTACAACAAACAAAAAAATGGAGATTTCGATTTATCAGTAACTCGTTGGGGACCTGACTATGGTGATCCTACAACTTATTTAACATTAGCTTTAACTGACAACAATAACAACTATGGTCATTGGTCAAATGCTGAATATGATTCAATCATGGGAAAAGTTAACAGTGAAACTGATGCTAATGCTCGTTGGCAATTAATGATCGATGCAGAAAAAATCTTATGTGAAGATTTAGGATATATTCCAGTATTCGAAAAAGGAACTGCTACTTTACAAAATACAAAAGTTAAAAACTTAGGTATTAAACCAGTTGGTGTTCCATATACATTCGAATATGTATCAAAATAGTTCAATCTAAAAAAGAACATAGAGAAGACAACACAATATAGTATTCTGTATTGTGTTTCTTTTTTAAATAAATATAGGAGGAAAAAAGATGAGTAATTCAACCTTAAAATATATCGGAAAACGTTTAGTTATTTCGTTAATTACATTATTCGTTATTTTAATGGTATTATTTTTAATGGTTAAATTTTTACCAGGTTCTCCAATTAACAATGAAAAATTAAGTGCTTCAGCCAGAGCTGCTATTGAAGCACAATATGGATTGGATCAACCAATTCCGGTTCAATTCGTACGTTATATTCAAAATATGTTAACAGGGGATTTCGGGGTATCATTTAACTTATACAAAGATATGCAAGTATCTTCACTTGTAGGAAGTGCTGCAAAATTATCTATGATTTACGGTTTATGTGCAGTAGTTATTGGAACAGTTATTGGTATGTTCTTAGGAGTATTTGCTGCATTACATAAAAATACAATTTGGGATACAATTGCTACAGTTATTTCTGTAATTGGGGTTTCCATCCCATCATTCGTATTTGCAATGTTAATTTTATTATTATTTGCTTCAAAATTAAGATTGTTACCAACTTCATATAGTTCATCGAATGCAATTAAATCATCAATTATGCCAATTTTAGCTTTATCTGTTGGTGTTATTGCAAACGTTGCACGTTTTACACGTACTGAAATGGTTTCAGTTTTAACAAGTGAATATATGACTCTTGCAAAAGCAAAAGGATTAGATCGTAAAACTTTAATTTTCAAACATGCATTAAGAAATGCTTTAATTCCAGTAATCACAATTTTAGGACCTATCTTAGTTAACTTAATGACAGGTACTATGGTTGTTGAAAAGATTTGTTCTGTTCCTGGATTAGGTAAATTATTAATTAATAGTATTTTATCAAATGATTACAACATCATTTTAGCTTGTTCATTCTTATATGCTGCAATGTACATTTTCATGATGTTAATTATTGATATTTCTTATGGAATTATTGATCCAAGAATTAGATTAGGAAAGGATGATTAATAATGGATTTAGAAAAGATTGAATTTTTACCAGACGATTTTGAATTCGTTGGAGACAAACAAGACATTACTAAAGACGTTGTTGCTCCATCACTTCCTGCTTGGAAAGATTCTTTAAATCGTTTTAAAAAGAACAAAGGTGCCGTTATCGGTTTAATTTGTATTTTAGTTATCGCAGTATTTGCTATTTTTGCTCCAATGTTTTCATCATATAAATTTGATGCAATCAATACAAGAATTGCAAGTATTTCACCAGGTGCTGAACATTTCTTTGGTACAGACACTTATGGTCGTGATTTATTTGTACGTGTTTGGACAGGTACAAGATATTCATTATTCATTGCCGTTGTTGCAATCTTCATTGACGTGATTGTAGGTATGACATATGGACTTATCTCTGGTTATTTCGGAGGTAAAGTTGATTCAGTAATGCAAAGAATTCAAGAAATCATAAACTCTATCCCAACTTTAGTAATATTAACATTGTTATTAATGGTGATGAAAGCATCATTATTCACAATTATCATGGCTTTATCATTTACTGAATGGATTGGTATGTCACGTATTACAAGAGCTCAAGTTTTAAGAGTAAAAGAAGAAGAATTCGTTTTAGCTTCACGTACTTTAGGAGCTAGTAACTTATTTATTATCTTTAAAGAAATTTTACCAAATATTTATAGTCAAATGATTATTATGATTATGATGTCTATTCCAAATGCTATCTTCTATGAAGCATACTTATCATTCGTTGGTTTAGGTTTACCAATTCCAATGGCTTCATTAGGTACATTAATTAATGATGGATTTAACTCAATTACTATTTACCCTTACATGATGGTAATTCCAGTTATTATTTTCTCTATCTTAATGTTAAGTTTCAACTTATTTGGTGATGGACTTCGTGATGCACTTGATCCAACTATGAAGGAGATGTAATTATGGCAGAAAGAGAAAAAATATTAGAAGTCAGAGATTTAAATATCTCTTTTAGAACTGATAGTGGTATTGTTAATGCAATTCGTGGTGTTAACTTAGATTTATATAAAGGTGAAACAATCGCTATCGTTGGTGAATCTGGATCAGGTAAGTCAGTTACTACTAAAGCAATCATGGGTATCATGGCTGGAAATGGTTCAATTGATGGTGGTTCTATTAACTACACTTGGACAGATGAAAATACAGGTGAAAGAATCACAAAAGACATTTGTCAATTAAGTGAAAAAGAAATGCAAAGTGAAATTCGTGGTCGTAAAATTGCCATGGTTTTCCAAGATCCAATGACATCATTAAACCCTACAATGACAATTGGAAATCAAATTATGGAACCAATGATTCATCATTACAATACACCAAAAGAAGAAGCTTATAAAAAAGCAGTTGAATTATTACAATTAGTAGGTATTACTAATGCTGAAAAACGTATGAAAAACTATCCTCACCAATTATCAGGTGGGATGAGACAAAGAATTGTTATCGCAATTGCTTTATCTTGTGATCCTTATGTTTTAATTTGTGATGAACCTACAACTGCATTGGACGTTACTATCCAAGCTAAAATTCTTGAATTAATTCAAGATATTCAAAAGAAAAAAGATTTATCAGTTATTTATATCACACATGACTTAGGTGTTGTTGCTAAAGTAGCTGATTATGTAAATGTTATGTACGCTGGTAAAATCGTAGAGACTGGAACCATTGATGAAATTTTCTATGATCCACGTCATCCATATACTTGGGGATTATTATCATCTATGCCAGATTTAGATACTGATGATGATGAATTATACACAATCCCTGGTACACCACCAAACTTAGCACATGAAGTAAAAGGTGATGCTTTTGCTCCACGTAACAAGTATGCTTTAAATATTGACTTAAGAATTGAACCTCCAATGTTTAAAGTACCTGGTAGTACAACTCATAAAGTTGCTTCATGGTTAATGCATGAAAAAGCTCCAAAAGTTGAAATGCCAGTTGAATTAAAAAACAGATTAGAAAAAATGAAAAAGGAGGGTGTTGAATAATGGAAAATAAAGAACCTATCCTTGTCGTTAAAGATTTAAAACAACATTTTAAAATTAATCGTAACTTTACTGTAAAAGCAGTTGATGGTATTTCATTTGATATTATGCCAGGTGAAACTTATGGTTTAGTAGGTGAATCTGGTTCAGGTAAATCAACTACTGGTAGAAGTATTATTCGTTTATATAAACCAACTTCTGGTTCAATTGTTTTCAATGGAAAAGAAATTGGTGGAAAATTAGATAAGGAAACATCTAAAGAATTACATACAAAGATGCAAATGATTTTCCAAGATCCAATGGCTTGTTTAAATCCAAGAAAGAAAGTTATTGATATCATTGGTCAAGGTTTAGATATTCATAAATCTTATTCTTCTATTGAAGAAAGAAATGAAAAAATCTATGAAATGCTTGAACTTGTTGGTTTATCAAGAGAACATGCTTCACGTTATCCACATCAATTCTCAGGTGGACAAAGACAACGTATTGGTATTGCAAGAGCATTAATTATGAATCCTGATTTAATTATTGCTGATGAAGCAATCTCAGCGTTAGATGTATCTATTCAAGCACAAGTTGTTAACTTAATGAAAAAGATTCAAAAAGAAACAGGAATTGCATATTTATTTATTGCGCATGACTTATCAATGGTTAAATATATCAGTGATAAAATTGGGGTATTACATTTAGGACATTTAGTAGAAACAGGGACTACTGAAGAAATCTTTGATAATCCAATTCATCCATATACAAAATCATTATTAAGTGCTATTCCTCATCCTAATCCACGTGTAGAAAAAGTACGTAAATCATTTACTTACGATTATAAAGAAAGTGGAGTCGATTATACAAAAGGTACTGAACATTTAGTAGATGGAACTCATTATGTTTTAGCTACTGATGAAGAATTTGAAAAATGGACAAAAAAATAGTTTAGGAGGCACTTAAGAAGGCAACCTAAAATATTGTAAGAAAATCTTCAAAAAAAGAGAACGAATGCGAAATGTTGTTCTCTTTTTATATAAATAAAAATAATACAAAATAAAAAGGTTGTTATGAAATTATTTATTGAATTTCGTAATAACCTTTTTTGATAATTTCTTTCAATTTTTATTGTTAATAATTGTGAAATTGAAAGTTTTTTTCGATTTGATTGTAAATGCTTACAGAAGATTGACTTACAAGTTGTTGTTAATTATGATGAAGATGTCTTCTAGATAAGAAGATAATTAATTTGAATCTTTTAACCGGTGAAAAGAGGAAATATGATGATTATTGACAAAATGAAAACATTAGACCATTTAACAATTCAAGAAAAGTATTTAGTGGATTATATAATAAATAATCAAGAAGATATTTTAAAAAAGAATATTAATGAACTGGCAAAATTAAGTTATACCAGTAGTGCAACGATTTCTAGGTTGTGTAAGAAACTGGGCTTTAATGGATATAAAGAATTTAAATATCAATATGCGGCTGAATATTCTCATTTACTTGAATTGAAAAATGATTTTAAAATTGAACCTTTTTCAAGTGAGAGTTCAATTGATGATGCTTTAAATAAAATCGAACTTTTACATAAAAGAGCGATAGAGTATACAAAAAGTTTACTAGATAGACAAGTTATAGAAAGAATTTATCAACTTATTAAAAATGCTAAATATATTGAAATTTATGGAACTGGTATTAATTTTTCTTTAGCAGAAATTTATAGTTTGAATTTTGAAGAAGAAGGGGTTATTTCTAAAGCATATAACAGTTTAAATCCAATGCATCTTCAATACTTAAGGCAAAGGAAACCAAATGATACAGTTTGCATTTATTTAACACATACAGGTCAAAATATGGAAATGTTAAAAATAGCAAAGGATATTCGCAAATATCATGCT
The DNA here is from genome assembly GCF_013361255.1 of Faecalibacillus sp. H12. Taxonomy (NCBI): domain Bacteria; kingdom Bacillati; phylum Bacillota; class Erysipelotrichia; order Erysipelotrichales; family Coprobacillaceae; genus Faecalibacillus; species Faecalibacillus sp. H12. The sequence continues at coordinate 52,157 of NZ_JABWDK010000009.1, forward strand.
AAATCAATTGTGATTTGTGATCATAAAAAAAGAGAAATTTGTAAATATTGTGATGAAACAATTGTAATTATGACCACTCAAAATACAACTGAACTATCTAATGCTGTTTATATTGCTTCTTTACAGTATGTTTTTAATATATTTACTTCGTTAAAATTAATAAGTAATTATTCTTATTTAGAAGAAACAACAAAAGCAGTTGATAAATTTAAAATGGGAGAATGATTATGAATAAAAGTTTTCTATGGGGTGGCGCTGTTGCTGCTAATCAATACGAAGGTGGCTATCAAGAAGGACATAAAGGATTAAGTGTAACCGATGTTATGTCAGCTGGTGACGTTGATCACCCTCGAGAAATTTCTTATGAAATATTAGATGATAAATATTATCCTAACCATTATGGAATTGATTTTTATCATCATTATAAAGAAGATATTAAATTATTTGCTGAAATGGGCTTTAAATGTTTCCGTTTAAGTATTTCATGGCCACGGATCTATCCTCAAGGTGACGAATTAGAGCCTAATGAAGAAGGGCTAGAGTATTATGATCATGTTTTTGATGAATGTTTAAAATATGGAATAGAGCCTATTGTTACTTTATCTCATTTTGAAATGCCTCTTTATTTAGCAAAAAAATATGGTGGTTGGAGAAATAGACAATTAATTACATTCTTTGAAAGATATGCGATTACATGTTTTAAAAGATATAGCAAAAAGGTCAAATATTGGATGACATTTAATGAAATTAATAATCTTATAGATACCGATAATCCTTTTAATGCTTGGACTGGAGCAGGTGTTTTATATGAAGATAATGAAAATATTGAACAAACAATGTATCAAATATCTCATTATCAGTTTGTTGCAAGTGCTAGAGCAGTTCAAAGAGCCAAAGAAATTAATGCCTCTATGCAAGTAGGTTGCATGTTGCATTTTGGCCCAATTTATCCTTCTTCTTGTAATCCACAAGATATTCTTGCAGGAATTAAAGCAATGGATAAGAGGTATTTCTTTAGTGATGTTCATGTAAGGGGATATTATCCAACCTATACTTTAAAAAAGTGGGAAAGGAGTAATATTCAATTAGATATAACTGATGAAGATTTAAAAGATTTAAAACGAGGTACTGTGGATTATATAGGGTTTAGTTATTATAAATCAACGATTGCAGAATATGATAAAATACATGACTTTATTGAAGTACAAAATCCATTGTTAAAGAAAAGTGATTGGGGTTGGGCTATTGATCCTACAGGATTAAGGATTATTTTAAATGAAGTTTATGAAAGATATCAAAAACCAATGTTTATTGTTGAAAATGGTTTTGGAGCTTATGATAAATTAGAAAATGGAATCATTAATGATGATTATCGTATTGATTACTTAAGAAACCATATTTCAGAAATGAAAAAAGCAATTGAGTTAGATGGTGTAGAAGTCATGGGATATACTCCTTGGTCAGCAATCGATATTGTAAGTGCTTCTACTGGTGAATTGGCAAAAAGATATGGATTTATCTATGTTGATTTAGATGACCAAGCTAAAGGTAGTGGAAGAAGATATCGAAAAGCTTCTTTTGAATGGTATAAAAGAGTTATTTCATCAAATGGTGAAATTTTATAGGAGATAAATAATATGAACAAATTTATAAATGAAACATTAGTTATTTATATATCGAAGTTTACAAATACAAAAGTTATAAAGGCTTTAAAGGATGGAATGATGTTTTCTTTACCGTTTTTAATGATAGGATCATTGTTCCTGTTGATTGCCAACTTACCAATTGAATCAGTAAGTAAAGTAATTAGTGAAAGTGGAATAGGAGATATATGTTCTCAAGTATATTCTTCTACGTTTTCATTAATGGCCTTCTTTACAGTAATAGGAATTACTTATTCTTATTTGAAGAATGATCAAGTAATAACAGCTATAAATGGCGCTTTAACTGGTTTAGCAGCTTTTATTTTATTAACTCCATCTTCTAAGGTATTAGACAGTGGGGAATCAGTTACAGGAATTATTTCTAAAGATTGGACTGCTGGTCAAGGAATGATTTGTGCTATTTTAATTGGTTTTTTAGTTGGATATATTTATTCTTTATGTGTAAAAAAAGATATTAGCATTAAAATGCCAGATGGTGTGCCTAGTGGTGTTGCAGATTCATTTTCGTCACTATTACCAACTGGAATTATTATTACTATTTGTGCAATTATTTATGCTATATGTCACTTTATATTTAATACAACATTTGCAGAACTTATTTATTCGGTAATTCAAATTCCTTTACAAGGAATTACAGATTCATTCTTTGGCGTTATTATTATGACAGTTGTTATGTCTTTATTATGGTGGACAGGCGTCCATGGTGGTTCTATATGTGGAGGAATTCTTTCACCAATTTTACAAGCAAATATGGCAGCTAATCAAAAAATTATAGATTCAGGATTGCCTCTTACAATTCAAAATGGTGGACATATTTTTACACAACAATTTTGGGACAATTTCTTATGTATGTCTGGTGCTGGAATTGTGATTGGGTTAGTGATTTATATTACATTTTTTGCCAAATCAAAGTCATTACGTAGCTTAGGTAAATTATCCATTGTACCTAATATCTTTAACATTAATGAACCAATTATTTTTGGGACACCAATTGTACTTAATATATATCTATTAATTCCATTTGTTCTTGTTCCTTTAATTATAGGTATAAGTAGTTACTTATTAATGTATATGGGAATTTTACCATTATTTAGCGGGGTTATGGTTCCTTGGACAACACCACCAATTATATCAGGACTTTTGATTGGTGGATGGCGTGTTGCATTATGGCAATTTGTGATGATTGTTGTATCTTTTGTTATTTATTTACCATTTATTAAAAAAATAGATACTTTGGAATTAAATAAAGAAAATCAAAAGTAAATTATAAGAAATACAAATATTTAATTTTAATATCAAAAAGTCGTGAAAAATCACGGCTTTTTTTGTAATGCTACTAAGTTAAGAAATTAAGTTAATACTTTTGCTTTATTTATTGTCTAAGAAATCCACACGATTTTTTGTTAATGCTTATTTAGAAGCAGTGTTTTTTAAAATATGAAGTAAGATTTGAACTTGTTTTTCCATCATAGTAAGTGAACAATATTCATAGGGTCCATGATAGTTAAAACCACCTGTACCAAGATTAGGACAAGGAAGTCCTTTGAATGTTAAACGTGCACCATCTGTACCACCACGAATTGGTGAACAATAAGCATCTAAACCATTTTCTTTAATGGCAGCTAAAGCTTGTTCAACAATGAACATATGATCTTTTAGAGCTTCTTTCATGTTTAAATAACTTTCTGTAATCGTTACTTCAACAATTTTATAACCATATTTTTTATTTAAGAACTCTGCAATGTCTTTAAAGTCTTGGCATTGTTTATTTGCTTGTTGTAAGTCATGGTTACGAATAATATATTCAGCAACTGTTTCTTCACAAGTTCCTTGAATCGAGTGAAGGTGATTAAATCCTTCATAACCTTCTGTTGATTCAGGGCGCATATGCACAGGTAAAAGTGAATCAAATTCATAGGCAACACGCGTTGAATTGATCATTTTATTTTTAGCACTTCCTGGATGAATACTTCTTCCATGGACTTTCACTTCGGCACTAAATGCGTTAAAGTTTTCATATTCAACAATGTGAATATCTCCACCATCAATGGTATAAGCATATTGTGCATTGAAGTAATCAACATTAAAGTGATCACTACCATGTCCAATTTCTTCATCAGGTGTAAAAGCAATTTGAATATCATTATGTTTAAATTCTGGATGATTATAAATATATTCCACCATTTGCATAATGATTGCAATACCAGCTTTATCATCAGCTCCTAATAAAGTTGTTCCATCTGTAGTAATTAAATCATGATGAATAAGTTGTAAGAGTTGAGGATATTGTTCAGGGTCTAGATAAAGTTCTTTATCTTCATTTAAAGTAATTTTTTGACCTTGATAATCTTTGATAATTTGTGGATGAATATCTTTACCACTTGCATCAGGAGAAGTATCCATGTGGGCAATAAAACCTATAACATCTCCTTGATGATTATTATTACTAGGAATTGTTCCATAAACTACACCAAATTCATCTATTTTTGCGTTTTCAATTCCTAATGATTTTAATTCTTCAACTAAATAATTTCCTAATTTTAATTGTTTTGAAGTTGAAGGAACAGTATGTGAATAACTATCTGATTGTGTGTCAAAATTCACATAATTTAAAAACCTTTCTTTAATTTCCATTTGTCTTCCTCACTTTCTTTTCTATTATACAACGACTTATAAAGAACTTCTATGAAAAAAGTTTACAAATCTTAAATTGTATGTTACCATACAATTCGTAACCGAACAATATAGGAGGAATGATATGTATAGAGATCCCATTGGACATCGTATTAAGACCATAAATAACCTAATGAGAAAAACAATGGATAAGAAAACAGGTCAGAGGCCTGATCGTGTAACTTTAATGCATTGTTGGATTATTGGGTTTGTTCAAGATAGAGAAGATAGTGGGCTTGATACATTTCCTAAAGATATAGAAAAAGAATTTTCAATCAATCGTTCTACGACATCAGAAATGTTGAAATTGATGTGTAAAAAGGGAATGATTGAACGAGAAGAAGTAGAATATGATGCAAGATTAAAGAAAATCGTTTTAACAGAATCTTCAAGAAATCATAATCGACAAATTGAAGATAAGATGAAAGAAATGCATCAAAAACTTATTAAAGATTTATCTGAAGAAGAAATAAATATGTTTATTAAAATATCCGATAAATTAATTAATAATATCAAAGAAGATTTATAAATATTCATGAAGTTCGGTAAATGAATAGGAAAGGAAGTCAATTATGGTAAAAACTTTAATGAAACAAATCAAAGAATATAAAAAAGATTCATTACTTACAATGTTATTTGCGGCATTAGAAGTTATCTTAGAAATCATTATTCCTTTATTAATGGCAAGTCTTATTGATAAAGGGATTGAGGCAGGTAATATGTCTAATGTTACAAAATATGGAACATTCATGTTTGTTATTGCAATTGGAACATTATCACTTGGTTTTTTAGCTGGTAACCATGCAGCTAAAGCTTCAACGGGTTTTGCAGCCAATTTAAGAGATGCCATGTATACAAACATTCAAACATTCTCTTTTTCAAACATTGATAAATATAGTACTGCAGGACTTGTAACACGTTTAACGACAGATGTGACAAATGTGCAAATGGCTTATCAAATGATTATTCGTATGTGCATTCGTGCGCCAATGTCACTTATTTGTGCCCTTACCATGGCAATGATGATCAACTTTAGATTAAGTATGATTTTTGTTGTTGCCATTGTTTTCTTAGTAGCGGTCCTTACAATAATTATGTATCATGCCACAAAATATTTTAATGATGTTTTTCCTAAATATGATACTTTAAATGAAAGTGTTCAAGAAAACGTTGTTGGTATTCGAGTTGTTAAATCATTTGTTAGAGAAAAATATGAAAATGAAAAATTTAAAAAAGCAGCACAAAACATTTATAAACTTTTTGTCAAAGCGGAATCTGTTTTATCTTATAATAACCCAGCTATGTTAATAGCTGTTTATGGTTCAATTTTAATGCTTTCATGGTTAGGTGCTAAAGCAATTGTAGGTGGGACTCTTACTACAGGTGAACTTACAAGTTTATTTAGCTATGTTATGAATATTATGATGTCTCTTATGATGCTTTCTATGGCATTTGTTATGATTACGATGTCACTTGCTTCAGGAAGACGTATTGCAGAAGTTATTAATGAACAATCTGATTTAATCTCTCCTCAAGAAGCTTTAACTGAAGTAAAAGATGGTTCAATTGATTTCAATCATGTTGTTTTTTCTTATAAACATGGTAGTGGAGAAGCGGTCTTAAAAGATGTTGATCTTCATATTAAAAGTGGTGAAACAATTGGAATTATTGGTGGTACCGGAAGTGCTAAAAGTAGTTTGGTCAACCTTATTTCTCGTTTATATGATGTTGACGAAGGTAGCGTTGTTGTTGGTGGACAAGATGTTCGTAATTATGATCTTGAAGTTTTAAGAGATGAAGTTTCTGTTGTCTTACAAAAGAATGTTTTATTTAGTGGAACAATCTTACAAAATTTACGTTGGGGTAATGAAAATGCAACAGAAGAAGAATGTAAAGAAGCTTGTCGTTTAGCGTGCGCTGATGAGTTTATTGATCGTTTTGAAGATGGTTATAATACGTATATTGAACAAGGTGGTTCAAACGTTTCAGGTGGACAAAAACAACGTTTATGCATCGCAAGAGCGTTGCTAAAAAATCCTAAAATCTTAATTCTAGATGATTCAACAAGTGCTGTTGATACAGCTACAGATGCAAGTATTCAAGAATCATTCAATGAACGTATTCCCAATACAACAAAAATTATTATTTCACAACGTATATCATCTGTTCAAAATGCAAGCCGTATTATTGTTTTAAATGATGGTGTCGTGGATGGTTTTGACACACATGATAAATTATTAGAAACAAATGAAATTTATCGTACAATTTATGAAACACAAATGAAAGGGAAGGAGGAAGAATAATGAAAGAAGGAACAATGAAACGTTTACTTAAAATGTTATGGAGTAAATATAAAATCCATTTAATTGTTGTTTTTCTATGTATTGTAGGAAATGCTTTATTTAATGTTCAAGGAACAATGTTTATGCAAACATTAATTGATGATTATATTGTTCCCCTTTTAAAGAGTTCTTCACCTAACTTTAGTGGACTATTCCATGCTTTGATTCGTGTGGGCGCACTTTATGCTTGTGGTGTTGTTTGTGCCTTTACCTTTAACCGTATTATGGTTTATGTAACACAAGGGTTCTTAAGAGATTTAAGAATTGAAATGTTTGAACATATGGAATCTTTACCAATTCGTTATTTTGACAGAACTCCTCATGGAGATACAATGTCAGTCTATACAAATGATATTGATACATTAAGACAATTGATTTCACAATCTATTCCACAACTTATTTCAAGTTGTATGACTATTGTGACAACATTTGTATCAATGATCATTTTAAATATTCCTTTAACTGTGTTAAGTGTATGTATGCTTATGATCATGCTTGTTGTATCAAGAAAACTTGGATCGTTATCAGGTAAATTCTTCGTTCAACAACAAGGGGATTTAGGTAAAGTGAATGGTTATATTGAAGAAATGATTTCTGGTCAAAAAGTTGTTAAAGTCTTCAACCATGAAGATCAAGCAATTGCTGATTTTAGAAAATTAAATGATGAATTAAGAGAAAGTGCTTATCAAGCTCATAAATTTGCGAATATCTTAATGCCAGTTACAGTACAACTTGGAAATATCTCTTATATCATTTGTGCAATTGTTGGCGCAATCCTTGCTTTAAATGGACATTTTGCTTTAACAATTGGAACCCTTGTAGCTTTCTTAACATTGAATAAAAGTTTCAACCAACCTATTGGACAAATTTCTCAACAAATCAATGCTGTTGCCATGGCACAAGCAGGAGCTGGTCGTATCTTTGATTTATTAGATCAAGAAAGTGAAGATGATCAAGGTGTGGTTACTTTATGTCGTGTAGAAACTGTTGATGGAAAAATGGTTGAAACAGATAAAAGAACAGGACATTGGGCTTGGAAACATCCAAGAAGCGATGGTCATGTTGAACTTGTAGAAATGAAGGGTGATATTCGTTTAGAAGGTGTTGACTTTGGTTATTTTGATGACCGTATGGTTTTACACAATGTAGATGTTTATGCTAATCCTGGTGAAAAGATTGCCTTTGTTGGGGCTACTGGTGCAGGTAAAACAACAATTACAAACTTAATTAATCGTTTCTATGATATTCAAAAAGGTTCGATTACTTATGATGGAATTGATATTAAATTGATTAAAAAAGATGATTTAAGAAGATCATTAGGTGTGGTTTTACAAGATACACATTTATTTACTGGAACAGTTATGGATAATATTCGCTATGGACGTCTTGATGCTACGGATGAAGAATGTATTGAAGCAGCAAAACTTGCCAATGCCGATCTCTTTGTTAAACATTTGCCAGATGGTTATCAAACAATGCTTACAGGAGATGGGGCGAACTTATCGCAAGGACAAAGACAGTTATTAGCGATTGCGCGTGCTGCTGTTGCTAATCCTCCTGCACTTATTTTGGATGAAGCAACTTCTTCTATTGATTCTCGAACAGAAAAGCTTGTACAAGATGGAATGGATAAATTAATGCATGGTAGAACAACACTTGTTATTGCCCATCGTTTATCAACAATTAAAAATAGTGATTGTATTATGGTCTTAGAACAAGGACATATTATTGAAAGAGGAAATCATCAATCACTTATTAAAGAAAAAGGTAAATACTATCAATTATATACAGGAGCTATTGAAATGGATTAATCCATCAATAGCTTTTTATATTTTTTGGACTATCCGTCCATTGAAAGAAGGAAAAGAGAAAGATAAAATGATCTGTCGACCTTGATAGGAAAGGTCGACAAGCAAACAGAGATCAAAAGATATCGGGATGTCGTAAGAAAAGCAAGTATTCATGGAGATTATGTGATTATTGGAGTTGAACATCAAAGTACTTTTGATAAAAATATGATTTTTCGCATACTCAACTATGATGCGACGACTTATATCAATCAAGTTGAAAGTAAAAAAAGAAGTCTATCCAGTAGGAAGCTTTGTGTTCTATACGGGAGATGAAGAATAGAAGTTGCTAGAAGCATTAAAAGAAACATTGAAAAGTACACCATCAGAGATGGAACCTTATATCAATGATTGGAAACTACCTGTTGTCGACCTTAAAACAATGGATGCAAGAAAGCTTATGAATCGAAGATTAAGAGATGTCGTAGAAATTGATCAAAGTATGTTTGCAGGAAGTTATGATGGATTAAGAGAAAATCGTAAAATTGAAACAGAAAGCTTCATGATGGCGGCAACATTTACGTGTACAAATATTAGAAGAGAAGACTTACCAGAAGGAGATGAAATCAATATGTGTAAGGCAATAGATCAATTATTTCAAAGAATGAGTGATGAAGGAAAACTCAATACTTAAAAAGAACTGCTTAAAGTAAAATTAGGAACTTTATCAATTTTTTAGAAAAACAACTTACAAATACATCGCTAGAAAAATTAAATGTTCTTACATTAAATATCTTTAACATCAATAGTGAAGAAGATGTTTTAAAAATTATTAACTAGAACTAAAAAAGATTTCAACTGTTATCAAATATAATAGTGAAACCCTTTTTTATATAATTAATTATTTTAAAGGAACTAATAATTGAATTGATTTTTGTAAAGTATGTACGTCAATTGGAAGATGTGTGCCTTCTTCACCATCTATATCCATTGTAAGATCTTGATCACAAGTAATGTGAATATGTTGTCCTTGAACATAGTGAATAAAAGGACTTTTATCATGTTTACCAAAACGATAATCTTTAATCAAAGCAATTAAATCCGTAACAGAACATCTTTTTACAATAACAAGATCGAGTTTTCCATCATTAATATCTGCAAAAGGAATAATGCCATCGAAACCACCAACACGATTAGTGTTTGTAATTGCAAACATATAAGCATCTTCTTCAAAACTTTCATCATCAACCGTTACATTAAGATGTAGATTTGTAGATAACTGTTGAGGAAGTTGGGTCATGCCTTTAAAATAATAAGCTAATGGACCAAACTTTTTCTTTTCTTCTTTTGATACCACAAAAGAAATATCTGAAAACATTCCTGCAGCAGCAACATTAATGAAATATTGATTATTAATTTTTCCTACATCACTCGAAATAACATTAAAGTTTTTAATCATTTCTACAATACCATTTACTGAATTTGGAATATTTAAATAATTAGCAAAATCATTAACGGTTCCTGCCGCTAATATGCATAATGGTATTTTTTTATGACTATCTACCATTCCTGAAATAACCTCATTTAAAGTACCATCACCACCAACAGACATGATAAAATCATATTGATTCTCATCACAATCTCTTGTTTTATAATAGGCATCATCTTTTTTTTCTGTATAAAATATTTCAAAATGTTCTACAATGTTTTGTAATGTTAATTGACCAATAATACGATCTAGTTTATTTTGAATAATATGTTTTCCAGATGATGGATTAATAATAATAAGACAACGTTTCATGTTACTACCTCACTTAAATATCCTATATACATTTTAAAACAATTAAAAAAGATATACAATCATTGTTTCAATGATTATAATAAAATAGAATAAGCAAAGGAGTTTATTATGGCAAAATTTTATGCAGTAAAAGAAGGAAAAAAACCAGGAATTTATCATACTTGGGATGAATGTAAAGAACAAGTCAATGGTTATTCAGGAGCTGTTTATAAATCTTTTACAAATGAAGAAGAGGCAAAAGCATTTATAAAAAAAGAAGAAAGAAAAGTGAGTGATGATTTAACTTTACTTGCTTATGTTGATGGTAGTTATAATATTAAAACCAAAGAATATGGCTATGGTTGTGTTTTAATTGAAGGGCAACAAGTTATTCAACAATTATTAGGTAAAGGGAATATTCCTGAGTATTCTTCAATGCGTAATGTTTCAGGAGAAATTCTTGGGTGTATGAATGCTATTGCTTATGCAATTGATCATCATTATGAGTCTATTTGCATTTATTATGATTACGAAGGTATTGAAAAATGGGCGACAGGTTTATGGAAAGCAAATAAGGAACAAACTCAAAATTATGTTAAAACAATCAATGATATGAAAAAGAAGATAGATATTTATTTTCAAAAGGTTTTAGCACACAGTGGGGATTATTATAACGAAGTTGCTGATGGGTTGGCTAAAAAAGCAGTGGGTATAAAAAAATAAAGCTTGAAAATTAAGCTTTATTTTTTTTAGCAATAATATTAATAATAATATAAACAACTAGAACAATAGCAAAAATCCATAAGAAATCGCTTTTGATATATTGAGCATCACCAGACCAACATCCAAACCATTCTCCACATTTTTTAACAAGAATAGCAAGTGCATAAGATAATGTACCACATCCAATAACACTTAATAAGACTTTCACAATTTTATTAAGAATCTCTTTAAATAAAATAATAGAGATAAAACATACTCCAGCAACAAATACATTAATAACAAAATGCATATAATTTCCTCCTTTAGATACCTTAATAAAATAGCATAAAATCAAGGTAAATGCAATAATACGTGTACTAATAGATGAATTATGATAAAATATTTTTGGAGGATTAAATTATGAAATTATTAACAGTATGTATACCTTGTTATAACTCAATTATGGAAATGCATAAAGCAATTAACTCATGTCTTTTAATGAAAGATGAGGTAGAAGTTTTAATTGTTGATCGTCATTCACATGATGAAACTTTACAAGTTGCTAGAGAATATGAAGAAGCTTATCCAGATACCGTTAAAGTTATTACAACTAAAGAAGATGTTCCTTTTTTAAAAATAGCTCTAGAACATAGTGAGGGCCTTTATTTCAAAATACTTCAATGCTTTGATTATTTAGATCAACCTTCACTCGTAAGTGTTATTGAAACGATTCGTGACTTTATTCGAATTCAAGCTAATTTAGATTTGCTTGTTACTGATTATAAATATGTTATTCCCCAAGAAAAAGAAAAACGTGTCTCTTATAAAAATGTTTTTCCAATGGAAACAATTTTTGAATGGCATAATATTAAAGCGTTTCATAAACATTTTCAAATTGATTTAGGTTCAGTCATTATTAAAACAAGTACTTTAAAAAAGATAAATACAGATGAAGAAAATATTTTTTATAATGAATTAACAGTTTATGGAACAATTCCTTATATTAAATCAATGTATTATTTAAATGTTCCTTTCCATTGTTATGGAACACGTCGAAAAATTCATATTTCTAAATCAAATAGTTATGTTGATTTAATGAAAAGCTTATGGGATTTATATGATGTTTATTCTTTAAAGAGCCGAAGACAAAGAAGTTATGTTATTGAATATTTATCTAAGGTATATGTTATTACTGTTTATTTGTTATTAAAATCAAATCAAAAGGAACAAATTGAACTTTTAAATGTACATTTAGGATTTAATGATCCTAAATTATATAAAGCACTCACAAAGCGTGTTTATGGTTTTTTAATTAGTAGTAGTAATGAAAAGCTTTATGGTATGCTTATTAAAGTCTTTGAAAAAGTTTATCAATTAGAAATAGAAGAATAAGATGAAAAAGAAATTTTTATTTATGATTCCTCTTTGTTTATTTATCATTGATTACTTTTTGATTAAATATCAAGTCATTCAATCAATAGATTGGTTCATTTATCATTTGGTTCAAAATTTAAAATGTGATTTTATGACATCCTTTTTTAAACTTTGTTCAACCCTTGGAAGTACTTGGTTTTATGTAATTCTTGTTTTAACTTTAGTGATTCTAAAAAATAAAAAAGATATTTGGGTAGGAATTCACTTGTTAATTATTCAAGGAATGAATCGTATAATTAAAGCTTTGGTTAAAAGACCAAGACCACCTCAAATATATCATTTAGTTAAAGAAACAAACTATAGTTTCCCAAGTGGTCATAGTATGTCAGCAATGATTGGTTATGGATTATTAGTTCTTGAAGTTCAAAAAAGCTCTCTAAAATATAAAAAAGTAATAGAAATATTTTTAATGATGATGATTTTTTTAATAGGATTAAGTCGTATCTATTTAGGTGTACATTATTTTTCTGATGTTATAGGTGGCTTTTTGTTGTCTTTAAGCTATTTATTATTTATTTATTATAATACCTCACTTTATACATAGAATGTGTAAAGGAGGTTTTTTATTGGATATTGATATCATTAGTGGTTTATATCATTATGGTTTGACCATTATAAAATATGAACAAGATTATTGTTTAGTAGATTTAAAGACTCAAGAAATTTATGAAAAAATGAGTATTTATTATATAAGAAGATTATTAAGAAGTTGGAATAAGCATCGTAAAAATATAGAGAGTGTGATATAATGGAAAAAAGTTTGAGGTGGTTTAAAATGAGGACAGTAAAGAATTATGTAGGAATTATTTTGTGTGCGTGTGTTATTATTTTTATTTATAAAACATTTGATATTTCATTATTTTCCAATATTTTATCAGCTTTTATTCCTTTGATTGTAGGAGCAATACTTGCTTATTTTTTACAACCATTGGTTTATAAATTTGAAATGTTTTTAGACTCTTTTCAAAATAAAAAGCTTATTAAATATAGTCATACAATTTCTTCTATTCTTGTTTTTGTTGTCTTTGTTTTAATTATTGTTGTTTTAATGATTGCAATCATTCCTGCACTTGTCAATTACATTGTAAATATCGCTGATAACTTAACACTTTATATTAAAAATTTTGAAAAGACTCTAGAAGCCTATTTAGGAAGTAATCTTGCCAGTGAAGTTATCATTAAGATAGATGAAATGGTTGTTAAATATGTTAATTCAATTGAAGCTATAGATCCTATTGCAACACTTGGAACAATCTTTAAAGCAGGTAGTACGATTATTACTGCTGTTTTAGGTTTAATATTTACACCTTATGTTTTAATTGAAGCAAAAAAATTAGTAAGTATCTTTGATCGTTTATGTTCACTTTTTATGTCAAAAGAAAAAATAGAACTTATTCATGATTATGCAGTTAGATCACATCAAATCTTTGGACAATTTATTTATGGAAAATTCTTAGATTCATTAATTATTGGAATTATCGCATTTATTGGACTCGCTATTTTAAAAGTAAAATTCTTCCCAATTCTTGCTGTCTTTATTTTGATTACGAATATGATTCCTTATTTTGGACCATTTATCGGTGGGTTTCCTGCTGTTCTTGTAGCCTTGATGACAGGAGATTTATTCCATGCTTTAGCGGTCTTAGTTTTTGTCTTTGCTTTACAACAATTTGATGGTTTATTCTTAGGACCAAAGATTTTAGGAGATGTTGTTGGTATTTCACCGTTTTGGGTTTTACTTTCTATTACCGTCTTTGGACATTTCTTTGGCTTTATTGGAATGTTCCTAGGAGTACCAATGATTTGTGTCATTCGTATGCTTTTTAATGATATCATTGACTTTCGTAATAAAATGAAAGAATTAGATACATAGATTGTATTTTAAATAAATATTTGTTAGGATAATAGAGGTTTTGTCCTCGTAGCATAGCTGGATAATGCAATCGCCTCCTAAGCGATAGATCGGGTGTTCGAATCACCTCGAGGACGCCAATATGATTAAAAAGTCTTGATTTTCAAGGCTTTTTTATTAATTGAAATTTGGCAATAGAAGTGAAAATAATAAATAAAAGTTGATAGAAAGAAATGTGTAATGTAGATGATTGTTTAAATAGTTCAATTAATTACAATAGATGAGGTTGAATATGATAATAGGTTTTTTATTTACTATAAAGGGTGCATTTAATATATTGAAGGGGTTAAACTATTTTATTTTCAAAGATAATTTTAAAATGATTCCTATGGAATTAACATCCGTATATAAATCACCTGTTAGTGTTCATGAAATTACGTATATATATTGTTATCAATCTATTCATCAAGGAACGAATGTAAAATATAAAACCAAAGGACATGATTATAAAAAAAAGTAGGAGATATTGACTTCTTTTATTATGATGAAAGATTGCATATTGTTTATGAAGATGAAGAATATGTTACTTCTTATATGATTTTAGGAATATTTTTATTTTTATTTGGATTAAGAATAATTTTTTTGTACATATAAAAGAGGATATGATATTCATTAAGATTTGATGCAAAAAAAGATTGTAGGACAGTATCTACAATCTTTTTTGTTCTATAATGAGAACATGAAATAATATGATATTTGTTAATTTTATTTATACACAAATATGATAAAATAAAGTCACAAGGGGGATTTGTATGGAAAAAGAATTGAACTGGGTAGTCATAGGAACAGGTGTGATTGCTAATGAAATGGCACAAGCTTTACAAAAGACGGATAAAACACTTTATGGAGTTGCCAATAGAACACAAACAAAGGCTATTGATTTTGCAAAGAAGTATGGTGTTAAAAAAGTCTATGATGAAATTGATGATGTGTTTGATGATGAAAATGTTGATATTATTTATTTGGCAACATCACATAATACGCATTATCAATTTATGAAAAAGGCGTTAGAACATGGAAAGCATTTATTCGTAGAAAAATCAATTACGTTAAATAGTCGTGAATTAGATGAAATGATGGCACTTGCTAAAGAGAAAAATTTAATTCTTGCAGAAGCCATGACCATTTGGCATATGCCAATCTATAAAGAATTATGGAAAATCGTGCAAAGCGGTGAACTTGGTAAAATGCAAATCATGACAGTAAACTTTGGAAGTTTTAAAGAATATGATATGAATAATCGTTTCTTTAATATGAATCTTGCTGGTGGAGCTTTATTAGATATTGGGGTTTATGCTCTTTCTGCAGTACGTAGCTTTATGTCTAAACAGCCAAATGAAATAGTAAGTCAAGTGAGGTTTGCACCTACAGGATCTGATGAACAAGCAACGATTTTACTTAAAAATGAAGATCAACAAATGGCAACGATTGCTTTATCAATGCATTCAAAACAACCTAAAAGAATTATGATTTCATTAGAAAAAGGGTATATTGAAGTTTATGAATTTCCTCGTGGACAAAAAGCAACGATTGTGGATGCTGTAACAGGAAAACAAACAGTTATTGAAAAAGGAAATACTGAAAATGCACTTTATTATGAAATGTGTGATATGGAAGAAGCTGTTAGAAATCAAGATGCTTCACATTTAAATTTAGAGTATACAAAGGATGTCATGGATATTATGAGTCAACTTCGTAAAGAATGGAAAATGCAATATCCAGGAGAAAAATGGTAAGGACAAATTTTTTGTCCTTTTCTTTATGCAGTGATAAAATAAAATAAATAAAGGAGGATCATTATGGATAAAGTATTAAAATTTTTAAAAGATGTAGAAACTTATTATTTAGCAACAGTAGAAGGTGATCAACCAAGAGTAAGACCCTTTGGAACAGCACATGTTTTTGAAGGAAAACTTTATATTCAAACTGGAAAAGTCAAAGATGTTTCGAAACAACTTCATCAAAATCCTAAAGCAGAAATTTGTGCTTTTAAAAATGGAGAATGGTTACGAGTAAGTGGAAAATTAATCGAAGATGATCGTAATGAAGCAAGACAATCTATGTTAGATGCTTATCCAAGTTTACAAAAGATGTATAAAGCAGATGATGGAAATACGGAAGTTTTCTATTTTGAAAATGCTACAGCTATTTTTTCATCATTTACTCACGAACCACAAATTATTAAATTTTAATCATAAGTTACCTATTAAAGAAGCTTTTAATAGGTGTTTTTTATATAAATAGACAAATAAGATAAATTGTCAATATGTGGATAGATAAAGAGGATTATGCATTGTTGTTAATATTTCATTTAATATAATAAAATTAGATAAAAGAAAGGATGAAATACCGATGTTAAAGAATGAAAAAGGACAAGCAGTTGCACCAAAAACAGTCACAATGACAAAAAAAGATTTTGAAGATCAAGGAAACACCCGTGTTTATTGGTTAGGTGGCGGAGGAGCCATGATCAATGATCATGGAACAGTGATTATGATTGATCCTCTTTTAGAAGGCTTTGATATGCCCTTATTGATTGATATGCCAATTGATGTAAAAGATGTACCACATGTGGATGCTATTTTAGTATCTCATGTAGATAATGATCATTATTCAAGACCAACGTGTAGAGATTTAAAAGATGTTTGTAAAGAATATCATTCTTCTTATTATGTTGCTTCTTTAATGAAAGAAGAATGTGGTTTGGATGGAATTGGACATGATATTGGCGATCATCTTCAAATTAATGATATTGATGTTGAACTTACACCTGCTGATCATGCTTGGCAAAACCAAGTCGCAAAATATAATTATCGTATATGGGAAGATCGTGAATATTGTGGTTTCTATGTAAAAACACCAACAAAAAAGATTTGGTATGTGGGAGATTCTAAATTGCTGAATTGTCAATTACATATGGACCCACCAGATGTAATGTTCTTTGACTTTGCGGATAATCCTGTGCACATTGGTTTAGAAAATGCTTATAAACTGGCCAATACTTATCCAAATACAAAACTTGTTTTAATTCATTGGGGAAGTGTTGATGCACCTGAAGCAAGTGCTTTTAATGGAAATCCACAAGATATTTTAGCCAATGTCGTTAATCCTGAGAGAGTTGTTATTTTAGCACCTGGTGAAGAATATGTTGTTGATTAAGAAGTAGAAATCATGAGATACAGTGAAGTTAAAGATTTTAATTATGATGATTGTTTTAAACTTTGATGTTTAATTGCGAACAACATGATAAACATAAAGAACCTTTTGCGATTAGAATTTATATAGATGATTTTGTTATCTTTCAATATATCATGCAAAGATGCAGGAAATGTTTCTCGTGGTAGAACCCCTCTTTGTACAAAGTAAAGTGAGTGTTGTTTTAGGTATCAAGATAAGTTATGGTTATAAAGATTTATGTTTTAGCTTTAAAATCATCACTTCATTAACAAATGCCACTTGCTTGGAAAAAGGAACAATTCTTTTTACCAGCAACAACTGTTTTTATCAAATGTGCAAGAGAATACTTTAAGAGATGATAGAAATATATCTATTTTAATACCTAAAAGGTATCGTTATTAATAAATTATAAGTATTAGATATTTAAAATAAAGTGAATTATAATGAAGTTGTAAAGAAAGAATAATACTTATGACAATTGAAGAAGCAAGTAAAAAATATAATATTCCAATTCATATCCTTAAATAATATGAAATTTGGGGATTGTGTCAAGAAGTTAAAAAAGTAATGGGATCTTGGCAATATGATGAAACAGACTTTGAAAGATTAAGCTTGATTATGATGTTATATGGTTTAGATTTTACAGTTGAAGAAATAAAAAAATATATGAAACTTTCTTTGGAAAAAAATGAAAGAGAATGTTTAAAGCTTTTAAATAAAAAAAGAAAAGGAATCTTAGATGAAGTTCATCTAAAAGAAAAACAATTATCAAGAATTGATTATTTAAGATATGAGATGGATTGGGAAAATAAGGGATGAAAAAGATTTGTACATTGATGCAACCTTTAATTTTAGTTTTTACCTGTAGTGCTTGTAGTAATAAAAAAGCAATTGCTAAAAAGGAAACAAAACACAAACAGATTTAAAAGAAGTTAATTCAAAATCATTAGTTATTTATTTCTCTTGGTTTGGAAGTACCCAAAATATTGCCAAGGAAATACAAAAACAAACCAATTCAGACATCTTTGAGATTGTTCCTGAAGTTGCTTATAGTGATGATTATGATACGGTTGTTGATGATGTGAAAAAGGAACAACAAGAAAAAGCAAGACCAAAGATTAAAAATAAAATTAAAAATATTGATGAATACGAAACCATTTACGTAGGATATCCAAACTGGTGGGGAGAGATGCCTATGATTCTTTATACATTCTTTGAAGATTATGATTTATCTAACAAAACAATTACACTATTTTGTACAAGTGGTGAAAGTGGATTGTCAGATACTGAAAAAACAATTCAAGCACTTGAACCAAGTGCTCCAATGGTAAAAGGATTGTATGTTTCAAAGTCAGCATCAAAAGGCTACAAGTGATGTAAAAGAATGGGTAAATGAAATTAAATAAAAGGAGAGAAGAAAGATGAATTTATATGCAACAGATAAAGAATACAAAGAAAGATTTGATTATTTTTTAGAAGAAGTTAAAAATGATGAAGGAAATAAATTAGATGAACCAACGCGTTATTTAGCTATTTTATCCGTTTTAATGGGAAATCAAGGAATTTGTGCTTATGAAGAAGTTCTTGAAAAAGCTTTAGATGTTTTGTCGCCTGTGCAAGTAAAAGAAATGGTTTATCAAGCAACTGACTATTTAGGATATGGAAGAATGCTCGAATTCTTAAAAGTTACAAATGAAGTATTTAATAAAAAAGGAATCGAACTTCCATTAGAATCACAAACAACAACGACAATTGAAAATAGATTAGAAAAAGGAATCCAAGCACAAGTAGATATTTTTGGTGAACATATGAATGAAGCTTGGAAAAAAGCAACAGTCAATAAATGGTTAGCTTCTAACTGTTTTGGTGATTACTATACAAGAACAGGTCTAGATTTAAAACAAAGAGAAATGATTACTTTTTGTTTCTTATATGGTCAAGGTGGATGTGAACCACAAGTTATGGCCCATATTCAAGGAAACTTAAATTTAGGAAATGATAAAGCTTTCCTTACAAATGTTGTTTTACAATGTGTTCCATATATGGGATATCCTCGTAGCTTAAATGCACTTGCTTGTATTAATAAAATAGAAGACTAAAAAATAAAAATCAAATAGTTGTGGTATTGCTTTGCAATACCACCTTTCATATGAAAGGTGGAAGGACAATGAAAATTGTTGTATTACAAGGAAGTTTACTAGTAAATGATCAATGAATATCCTCTGAAAACTTTATCAAGTGAGCAAATGAAAAGAGGTATGAAGTAAGAAGTTTTAAGGTTTCGAAAATGAATATTAAACCTTGTCTTGGTTGGGTTGCCTGGGGTTATGAAGAAATCATTATTACGTAATGATTTCTTTATGGACAAATATAGGATATTATAACAAAAAAAGGGTTTAGCTGAACCCTTATTTAATTTCTATCCAATATCTTTGAATTGTTTTTCCGTCTTTAACAATTTCATTTTCTAAAATAGCACCATTGTTTTTAATTGATTTTGCAGAACCAATATTATCCTTATCACAAACAAGAAGTACTTTATCAATATTTAAATTTTGACATTCTTTTAAAGCTAAACCGATGATTTTAGTTGCATAACCTTTTTTTCTTTCACTTGGTCTTACTCCATCACCAATATGGCCACCGTAATTTAATAAATAATCATTAAGTTTATGACGAATATTGATGGCTCCAACCATTTTATTTCTTTCTACATCTAAGGCGAAAAATGTTGAATCTTCTACCAAACCAGGTTTTGGATTTTTTAAATCAAGATTATTAATATAATAATCAAAATTATGATAATCATTTTTAAAAATAGAAGCTGGAGAAGTATTAGCTTCAGGATGATTATTATTATAATCAATCCACTCCTTCAACATATCAACAATTAAATCTTGATATTCATATGACGCTTTAATTAATTTAATTGACATAATATAATCTCCTTTTATTAAAATATTTCTATTATTATAACATTTATAGAACATAGTACAACCCTTTATTAAGTTGTACTTAATAGAGGAAAAGTGCGTATTATCTATTTTATCAAATATTTTAATAAATCTTTAATAGTGACAATACCATAAAAACATTGGTTCTTTAAAACAATAATATCTTCATAAAAATGTGAACTTTCATTTTCAAGATAAAGTTGACAAACATTTTTAATAGGTAAATGGGAAGGAACAATTAGAGAGTCTTTAAAAAGATTTGATTCAGCTGCATCTAAATTACAAAGCATATTTTCTCTTTTTAAATAACCTAAATAATGTCCTTCATCATTGATAACATAAATTCTTTGAGTGGTATTATTTTCTTCAAAAATTTGATAAGCATTATTTATATTTTGATAAGTTTTTAATGTACAAGGGAAATGACAAAGAGAATCTATTGTAGGAATATCTAATGTTTTCTTATATTTGTTGTATAATTTTTTGATAGTTTCTTTGATATCAGGTAAAAGATCATCAAAATTATCAACAGGTTTCTTTAAATAATAACCTTGACCATATTCAACACCTAATTGAATTAAACATTCAAGTTCTTCCTTTGTTTCAATACCTTCAACAATTAATTTATAATGCGTAGCTTTACAATAGTTGACCATGACTTCTACCATCGTACGCTTATCTTTATTTAAATGAATATCTTGAATAAGTTCTTTATCTAGTTTGATATATTCAGGTTGTGTATGATTGATTCTATTTAAATTAGAATAACCTGAACCAACATCATCAATAGCAATTTCAAAACCTTGACTACGATAATGTCTAACGGCTTGTTTAAATAAGTGCTTATCTTCAATAGATGTTGTTTCCGATAATTCAAAGACAATATTATTAGAATCTAAATGATATTTTTTTAAATATTCTTTTGTAAACCCCTGAACAAAATCTGAATCTAATAAAATATTAGCATCTACATTAATAAATAACTTTTTGCCTGATGGCATTTGTTGACTTGCCTTAATAGCACATTTACGACAAAGTTGATCTAACTTCCATGATTGTTCAATTGTTTTAGCTATCTTAAATAATTCTTCAATATTAAGAGTACATGATTCTAAAGTAATACGGCTTAAGGCTTCAAAAGATACTATCTCTCCTGTTTTTAAGGAAACAATAGGTTGAAAAACACTTTTTATTTTCTTTTCATTAATTATTTTAAAAAAATCATTGATTTTCTTTTCGTTTAATTTCATTTATCTATCCTCTATTCTTTTTAAAATATATAGAAAGAAGAATGATATTTCTATCAATAAAAACTAAGGAAATTGTTAAAAATAGGTAAAAGATTTTGTTATAATAAAACAAAGGAAAAAGCATATGAAAGAAATAGAATATAAAGTACTAGGTGTAGATGATTTAGAATTATTAGTAGAGTTAAGAATAAAAGATTTAAAAATGTTTTCTAATCAAAAAATAACACATTCTACAATAGAAAACATAAGAGTTTTTTATAAAGAAAAAATGTTAAAAGATGAATGTCATACATTAGTGGGCTATCATTTAAATCAAATTATTTCAACAGCTACAATTTACTATTATGATATACTTCCAAGTAATGAAAATCCCAAAGGAAAAGTTGGACAAATAACGAATGTTTGGGTAGATGAAAATTATCGACATTTAGGGATTGGTAGATATATGGTAGAATATCTTATTGAAAATTATCAAAAAGATGTTGGAATGATTTGTTTGAATAGTTCAAAAGAGGGAATGAACATGTATTTACATCTTGGATTTAAAAAGAAAGATAATTATTTGATTTATAAGAATGGGTAGTGTTAAATAATATTGTTTACAATAACTATTTTTCTTAATAAAATTGGACGGGAAATAAGTATACCGCTGACCAGTATGCGGGATAAAAGTGATTGGGTTGTAAGTAGTAGTCCTTCACTAGTAAGTGAGGGTTTTTATTTTATAAAAAAAGGAACATTAATTTTGTTCCTTTAAACTTTCTTTATAGCTTCTTCCAATAGGAAGATGTGTTTGTTCTTTTAAAATAACTTCTTGATTTTTTATTTCTTGAATAAATCTTTTGTTAATAATGTATGATTTATGAATTTGAATAAAATCAAGAGATTGTATTTCTTTATTAAATTGACTTAATGTTTTTCTTTCAATCATTTCTCCATTAATAGAATGAATAATAATTTGATGTCTAAGTGATTCGATATAATAGATTTGTGATAATCTTATTTTTGAAGTAATTCCATTTCTTTGATAAAGATAATATTGAAAGTTTTTTTGAATTTGTTTTTGAATAAAATCGTGATAATGAATAAATTGTTTTTCTAATTCATTATTAATGAAATAAAGATGTGTTTGCATTTGTAAACAAATACTTACAAGATCAAAATTTTTAGGTCCAATAATATAGATCAGAGTACTATTTAATTTTTTAAGATGATTTAAAATATTTAAATCATTCTTTTTTTCTATTTCTACAAAATAAATATCTTGAACTGTTTGATGTGTATAATTTGTAAGTATGTATTCTATTTGTAAATCATCAAAGAATTGTTGAATAAGTGGTTCTATTTGTTGGTAATGCTTTGAAATAAGAGAAATTCTAATCATGTTTTTTCTCCTTTTCAATAGCTACAATATATTGATCAAGATTTTTATTTGAACGTATGATATCTAATAAATGATAAGAATCAACAAAACGTACACCATTTTTTTTCATGAGTTCAATGCCTTTACTAAAAGTTTCCTTATCAGAACTTACTAAATTTTCAATAATATATTGAGAACCATCCAACATATTAAATTTAAACACAATTTTATTTCCAGAACCATTTACTAAATATTTTGATGGATAAAAAGAATAATGATAATAAGAGATTTGTACAAAATCAATTTGTGAAAGTTTTAAATTGATTTGATATCTAGGATATTTATTTTTAAAAAGAAAAGAATAAAGATACCTTGCTTTATCTAAATTTTTATCAAAATAAATGTATCTTAAATATTTTTGATCGACTTCCCACATGGTATTAGCGAAAACTATTCCTGGTAGTACGAAACTATAAATCAATAATAATATAATAATAAGAACACAAAAAAACATTATTCTTTCATAAAAATGTTTATACATGATAAAGAAAACACCTAACCACCAAACAACAAAAAGTAAAATAACAAAGTTTAATAAGATGATTTTTCTTTTCTTTATTTTTCCAACAGTAACTTTCATAACTTCCTCCTGTACGTGTATTATAACATAGTTTTTTTATTTGGATTTTGTTGTTGGGGACAGGTTGATGGTTGTTGGTGCCTCTTTGCTATTTATTTAAAAGAATAGGATTAAAGTATAGATAAGGAGGAAAAGAAGATGAAGAAAAAGGTAATAATGATTGGTGTTGTTTTAATTGTGTGTCTAGGAACTGTTTTTTATAATATGCAAAAAAGAAATCCTTATAAAAGTTATAATCATTTAAAAACAAGTGAAGTTTTAAAAGTAAAGGAATTTAATCAATATTGGGTTTATTTTTATTCAATGGATGATCAAGAAAGCATGGATTCTAAAAATGGGATAGCTCGTCTTAATAAGGCAGTAAGTAATGTTTATTTTGTGAAAATAAAGGATAAAGAAGTAGTTATTGAAAATCAAAAAGTTAAATCAGCTACATTACTTTATATAAAGGATCATCAAATAACAAAAGAATACAAAGGATTAAAACAATTAAAAGATCATAGTGATGAAATATTACAAATGAGTTGGTAGAAAAAAGTTTAAAGCTTTTTTCTCCTTTTTTAGTATAATGATAAAAAAGAGGAAAAAGATGATGAAAGAAATAAAATTAACGGATATTAAAGGTGTAAAAGTAGGACAATATGAAAATCAAGAAGCAGCTACAGGATGTAGTGTTGTTATTGTAGAAAATGGAGCGACAGCCGGTGTAGATGTTCGTGGTGGAGGTCCTGCTACAAGAGAAACAGATTTATTAAATCCAATTAATATGGTTCAACAAATTCATGCTGTTATGTTAAGTGGTGGGAGTGCTTTTGGTTTAGACGCAGCTAGTGGTGCCATGCAATATCTTGAAGAACATGGTGTTGGTTTTGATATGTCTGTAGCAAGAGTACCAATTGTATGTGGTGCTTCATTATTTGATTTATCGGTGGGAAATCCTCATATAAGGCCAGATAAAGAAATGGGGTATAAGGCTTGTCAAGATAGTGAAAATGATTTGATTAAAGAAGGAAACTATGGCGCTGGTTGTGGTGCTAGTGTTGGTAAACTTTTAGGATTTGAACATGCCATGAAAGGTGGCATTGGAACATATGGTGTACAAGTTGGAAATGTTCAAGTAGCAGGGATCGTTGCTGTAAATGCCTGTGGAAATGTCATTGATTATAAAACGCAAGAAATATTGGCAGGTGTTAATATTGATAAAAAATGTGTTTCGGCTAGTCAAATTATTTTAGATCAAATGGATCAACTTAGAAAATTACCGGATGGTAATACAACCATTGGATGTATTGTAACGAATGTCAAACTGACTAAAGCACAATGTACAAAGATTGCTGGAATTAGTCATAATGGTTACGCTAAAAGTATTGATCCAGTTCATACAATGAGCGATGGTGATACAATTTTTGTATTAAGTACAAATGAAGTTGATGGAATGGTTGATGCTGTTGGTATTTTAGCTGTTGAAGTCATTTCTAAATGTATTCAAAGAGCGATTAAAAAAGCTAAGAGTGGATATGGTTTATTAGCTTATCAAGATTTGAAAAAATAATCGAAAAAGCATATAATTTTCTCGTTCGTATATTTTGATATTAAAAGAGATCTATAAGACTCTTATTAAGACATTTGAAATAGCGAATACCATAAAAACGTTGCATCTTTTATGAGCGACAGTAGGAGGATTATATGAAGTCGAAAAAGACACAGTACATGACTTCAATGGCTTTATTTTTAGCAATTGAAATCATTCTTGTTGTGACACCCCTTGGATATATTCCAATTGGACCATTAAATGCCACAACAATGCACATTCCTGTCATTATTGCAGGAATCGTATTAGGAAAAAAAGCAGGAGCTGAGTTGGGCTTTGTTTTTGGATTAACAAGTTTAATCAAAGCAACGATTCAACCAGGCATTACATCTTTTTGTTTTTCCCCATTTGTGACAATAGGCACAATGTCAGGAAATTACAAAAGTCTTTTGATTGCTTTTGTTCCTAGAATTTTACTTGGCTATTTAGCTGGATTCGTTTTTGAAATCATGAAAAAGAATAATCGTGAAAACTTAGGTGTTGTTGTAGGTGCTTTAACAGGAGCTATTACAAACACAGTGCTTGTTTTATCAGGAATATACATATTCTTTGGTGAAGCATATGCGAGTGCGGTAGGAGTGCAATACTCTACTTTAGTAACGGTATTATTAGGAGTTGTTTCTACAAATGGTATTTTAGAAGCTATTCTAGGGGCAATTATTTCACTAGCTATCTACAAAGCATTAAAACCAATCTTAAAATCATAGCAGGTCGATTGACCTGCTTTTTAAAGGAGATATTTATGAAATACATATTTGTTAGACATGGAAAGACACATTTTAATGAAATACAGCTTAAACAAGGATGGTGTGATTCACCTCTTACAAAGCAAGGAATAAAAGAAATAGAAAATATGGCAGAACAGTTAAAGGATTATAAAATAGATGCTGCTTATACTTCTCCAATATTACGAGCAAAATATACAGCACAAATAATTTTAAAAAATCATTCTGTTTTATTAAATGAAGATAATCGTTTAAAAGAAGTGAATTTTGGTCTTTTAGAAGGATTACCTTGTTTATTTGTAGATAAACTTCAATTAGAATCTTCTAATTGGTTAGATGATTTACAAATGGATTATACTGGATATGAAGGTGAAAATGTTGAAGATGTAATTCAAAGACATTTTGAATTATTAAATGATATAGAAAAGAAATTTCAAGATGATGATACGATTTTAATGGTAGGTCATGGGTGTTCTTTATATGCATTTATTAAAATATTATTAAAAAATCAAAAACTTGATTTTCCACAAAATGCCAGTGCAATTATAGTTAATAAAGTTAATAATGAATATCAATTAGAAACAGTATTAAATCCAAAATAAAAAATCTTGAAATAATCAATAATTTTATTGACATGAGTGGCATATGATGGTAATATCTACGTGTAATAAAAAGTAGTGGAAAGAAGAAGTGCCTACTTCTCGCCTGATTGATTTTGTCGATAGGCAAATGTCACTAAGATTTAATCTTAATGTCAATGGTGGGTACTCAGTGTGCTCACTTTTTATTTCAACTATAATAATTGGAGGTGGCTTTTATTAGCAGATTTGATAACAGAAAACCAAAACAACCTGATGATTTAGTAAACGAAAGAGTTCGTTTTAAGGAAGTGTTGGTTATTGATCAAAACGGTGATCAATTAGGAGTAAAAAGTAGTAGAGAAGCGTTGGATATTGCTTATGATGCAAATTTAGACTTAGTTTGTGTTGCACCTAATGCAAAACCACCAGTTTGTCGTATTATGGACTTTGGTAAATATCGTTTTGAACAACAAAAGAAAGCAAGAGAAATGAAGAAAAACTCTAAAGTGGTAACTTTAAAGGAAACTCAATTATCAGTAACTATTGATACTCATGATAAAAATGTTAAATTAAAAAGAACATTAAAATGGTTAGAAGAAGGAAACAAAGTTAAAGTTGCAATCAGATTTAGAGGTAGACAACTTGCACACGTTGATTTGGGTAAAAAAGTTATTGATGACTTTGTTGAAGAATGTGCAGAAGTTGGTCAAATTGAAAAACCAGCAAAATTAGAAGGACGTACTTTAACAGCTATATTAGCACCAAAAAAGAAAAAATAATTAATGGAGGAAACAATTATGCCAAAAATTAAAACACATAGCGGATTAAAAAAACGTTTAAAAAGAACAGGTAGTGGAAAATTAAAACGTAGCCATGCTTACATTTCACACTTATCACACAATAAAACTCATAAACAAAAGAAACACTTAGCAAAAGCTACAGTTGTAAGTGCTTCAGATTACAAGAGAATTAAATCAAGATTACCTAAATAATTTTAGTTAAAAATAAATACAGGAGGAATACACAATGGCAAGAGTTAAAGGTGGATATACAACTAGACATAGAAGAAAAAAAGTTATTAAATTAGCCAAAGGATATTTTGGAGCTAAACATAAATTATATAAAACTGCTCATGAACAAGTAATGCACTCAATGGCATATGCTTATAGAGATAGAAGAAACTTAAAAAGAAATATGAGAAAATTATGGATTGCACGTATTAACGCTGCAGCTAGAATGAATGATATCTCATATTCTAAATTAATGCACGGTTTAAAATTAGCTAACGTTGAAATCAACAGAAAAATGTTATCTGAAATCGCAATCTGCGATCCAGAAGGTTTCACAGCTATCGTTGAAACAGCTAAAAAAGCTTTAAATGCTTAATAATTCAGGACCAACATTTGTTGGTCTTTTTTTTATTTATCATATTTGTTGACACTTAAAGTAAGTAGGTATATCCTATAAAACATAGTAAATCTATAGGAATAAGGAGAAATAAAAATATGAGCGAAATTAAAAACAGTTTTTTAGACCTAGTAGGGAATACACCACTA